>NZ_RDQG01000009.1 GCF_003697815.1 Halalkalicoccus subterraneus
CGCCCGGCGAATACGCCAACGAGAGGTCGCGCTGTGTGTTCGTGGGTTTGGTCGTGGCGATCTCGATCTTGCCCGGCGGGTCCGATTCGTGGTAGTCGAGGGAGTCGTCCTCCAGTGACATACTGGACCCTCTTGCGATATCGACAAAAAGGTATCGACAGGGGAAGTTCCTACATTCGACGATTGACGAATCCGTTTGATGAAAACACCCATTGGGGCCGTGCCCGAAGGAGTAGGTATGCCCACCGTTGACACGTTCGAGGACGCCCTCGACGGGCTGGCCGTCGAAACCACCCGACTCGCGCCCGAGACGTTCGAGGAGACGATCGCGGAGGTCGTCACCGTACCCGCCGTCGGGACTTCACTCCCTGTCGAGTCGGTCTCGCTCGAAGACACCGCTGTTCTCACCGATCCGTCCCCTGCGGAGATCGATACGGCCATCACCGGGGTCACGGGTGCGACCCTCGGCATCGCGGAGTACGGGTCCGTAATCCTGCCCTCGACTCCGGCGGGCGACGAGGCGGTGAGTCTCTTCTGTGATCACCACGTCGTCGTGATCGACGGCGACGATATCGTCCCCGACATGCCGACCGCGGTCGGAACGATGGCGACGACCCTCGCCGACGACCGCGAGAGTGCCGTCATCGCCACCGGACCGAGCGCCACGGCCGATATGGGTGCACTCGTGCGGGGCGCACACGGTCCCAAAACGGTCCACGCGCTGGTGATCGAGTCATGAGCACGGATGAGAAGGCGGCCCACATTCGGCGGCTGCTCGACACCGAGGGCGACAGCGTCCAGGAGAACACCCGGGTGTTCAACCAGGGTCGCTACGCTGCCGTCGAGGACTTAGAGGACTACGAGGGGCTCAAAGATCGTGCCCGTGATATCAAAGAGGACGCCATTTCCCGCCTGCCCGAGCTGATCGACGAACTCACCGAGACCGTCGAGGAAAACGGCGGGCACGTCTATCTGGCGAGCGACGCGGCGGACGCGAACCGCTATATCTCCGAGGTGGCCGAAAAAGAGAACGCCGAGACGCTCGTGAAAAGCAAGTCGATGACCAGCGAGGAGATCGACGTCAACGAGGCGCTCGAGGCGGCGGGCGTCGAGGTCTACGAGACCGACCTCGGGGAGTTCGTTCTCCAGGTCGCCGACGAATCGCCCTCGCACATCGTCGGCCCGGCGATCCACAAGTCCCGACGGGAGATCGCCGACCTGTTCAACAGCGAGTTCGAGCCCGACGAGCCCTTAGAGACCGCAGAAGAGCTGACCATGTTCGCCCGCGAGTACCTCGGCGAGCGGGTGAAGGAGGCGGACATCGGGATGACCGGCGCGAACTTCCTTGTCGCCGAGAACGGGACGCTGCTGCTCGTCACGAGCGAGGGCAACGCCCGGAAATCCGCCGTCGCACCCGATACCCACATTGCCGTGTCGGGCGTCGAGAAGATACTCCCGAACTTCGAGGACCTTCAGCCATTCATCGAACTCATCGCGCGCTCGGGGACGGGTCAGGACCTCACCTCGTATCTCACACTTCTCACACCGCCCGTATCGACCCCGACGCTCGATTTCGAGAGCGACGAGCCCCTTTCCGAGGCCGACGGCGACCGGGAGTTCCACCTCGTCCTGATCGACAACGGCCGGATGGCGATGCGCGAGGACTCCGAATTGAAGGAAACGCTCTACTGCATTCGGTGTGGGGCGTGCGCGAACGTCTGTGCGAACTTCCAGCACGTCGGCGGGCACGCCTTCGGCGGCGAGACCTACTCGGGCGGGATCGCCACCGGCTGGGAGGCCGGCGTCCACGGCCAGGAAAGTGCTGAAGAGTTCAACGACCTTTGCACTGGGTGTTCACGCTGTGTCAACCAGTGTCCGGTAAAGATAGACATCCCGTGGATCAACGAGGTCGTGCGGGATCGGATCAACCGCGGCGAGACCTCCAGCGAGTTCGACTTCCTCGTTGAGGGGCTGACGCCGGACGCCGAACCCGGTGGTGTGAGTCTGCAGAAACGCTTCTTCGGCAACTTCGGTACCGTCGCGAAGCTCGGCAGCGCGACCGCGCCCGTCTCGAACTGGTTCGCCGAACTGCCGCCGAGTCGCTGGGCGATGGAGAAGGTACTACGGATCGACAGCCGTCGTGAGCTTCCGACGTTTGCTGACGAAACCCTGCAGGAATGGTTCCTCGTCCGTGAGGGGCTTGCACCCGCCGATGCCGACCGGGAGGTGGTGCTGTATCCCGACACCTACACGAACTACATCAGTCCGGAACGGGGGAAGGCCGCGGTCCGCACGCTCGAAGCGCTCGACGTTCGAGTGGTGCTTCCGGACCTACCCGAAAGCGGGCGCGCGCCGCTCAGCCAGGGGATGCTCTCGACGGCACGCCAGCAGGCTCATGAAACCTACGCCGGCCTCGCGGAGCAACTCGACGCCAGCCGTGACGTGATCGTCGTCGAACCGAGTGATCTGGCGATGTTCCGAGGCGAGTACGAGAAGTTCCTGCCCGAAGCCTCGTTCGACCGGCTCTCGGACGCGAGCTACGAGGTCCTCGAATACGTCTACGGACTGGTCGCGAACGACTCCGAGAAGACCGACGTCCTCTCGGGCGGCCCCGGACGGGTGGCGTATCACAGTCACTGCCAACAGCGCACGATGGGCCTCGGGGAGTACACCGAAGCGCTGCTGGAGGAACTGGGGTACGACGTCCTCACCTCGACGGTCGAGTGTTGCGGGATGGCCGGTTCGTTCGGCTACAAGTCCCAGTACTACGAGCTCTCGATGGACGTGGGGTACGAACTCGAAGACGAGTTCGAACGGGCCGGCGAGCGCGACCGGACCGTGCTCGCGAGCGGAACGTCGTGTACGGATCAGCTGGATTCGCTACTGGAACGGAAACCGCGCCACCCGGTCGAGTTGATCGCGCCCGATACCGAATAGAACACGAATCGGCACCGGCGGCTCAGAAGAGTCCCGGGAACAGGACGTACGAGAACAGCAACGCCCAGAACCCGACGAAGACCGCGTAGTAGACCAGCGGGATCAGGTTCAGGCGCATGACGCGACCCTCCTGGCCGACCAGTCCGACCGTCGCCAGCGCCGCGACGACGTTGTGGATGGCGACGAGGTTGCCCATTGCGCCGCCGACGGCCTGCGCGCCGACGATGATCTGCGTCGGCAGGCCGAGCTGTTGGGCGGCCTCGAACTGGAAGCCGCCGAAGGTGATGTTGCTGACGGTGTTCGATCCGGCCATCGCCGCGCCGAGCGCGCCGATCAGCGCCGCGACGGCCGGGTAAACCGGACCGAACAGGTTCGCGGTCGCCTGTGCCAGCACGATGATCATGCTGCCGGCTTCCGGTGCGCCGGGATGGGCAGCGGAGTTGATCATCACCTGCACCATCGCGACGACGAAGACCAGCGCGATGAACGGCGAGACGATCTTCTCTGCGGCCTCGCGCCATGCCGCGGAGACCTGCCCACCACTCATGCCGAAGATCGGGATCGCCAGCAGCGCGCTGGCGATCAGCCAGAACCCGGGGACGTTCACCCACGCGATGCTGTTGGTGAGTCCCGTTCCGAGGATTTCCTGCCACTCGATGACGAAGACCGACTGCTGAATGAACTCGGAGATCGGTCCGATCGCACGCGTGATCACGAGCAACACGACCAGCAGGACGTACGGCGACCACGCCCGGAGCAGCGACATCTCCGAGCCGCGGACCACGCCGCCATCGGGAACCGCCGTATCGGTTGCTCTACCCGTATTCGAACCGTTCTCGCCGGGTTCGATGGTCCCGACCCAGTGGCTCGGCCACTCCTCGCGCGGCGGGAAGTCCCAGTGGGAATCGGGAAGCAGGTAGCCGGCCTTCAGTACGCTGACGACGATCGCGCCGCCGACCATCGAACCGATGAGCGAGGGGAACTCCGCGGTGAAGAACCACGCCGATAGCCAGTAGGGAACCGCGAAGGCCACCCCGGAGAACAGACACAGCGGCGCGACCTCCCAGGCCGGCGACAGCGAGTCCTCCTCGCCGAAGAAGTACACCACCATCGCGACCGCGAACAGCGGCATCGCGAAGCCGACGAGCGCGTGATAGGTCGCCGCCCAGGCGGCGACCTCCGTCGAGAACTCAGCGACCGTGTAGCCCCCCTCCGAGATGGCCCCCTCGAAGCCCGTCGAGGCCAGCGGATCCTGAATGCCGACGATGATCGGCGTGCCGACCGCGCCGTACGTGACGGCGATGATGTGGCCGATCAGTGCGGCGATCACCGCCGCCAAGGCCGGAAACCCGAGCCCCAACAGGAGCGGAGCGACGACCGCGGGTGGCGTCCCGAAGCCCGCCGCGCCCTCGATGAACGTCGCGAGGAAAAAGCCAAGCAGGACGATCTGTACTCTGCGATCGTCGCTGATGGTGGCAAATCCCCGGTTGATCCGGTCGAACGCGCCCGCCTGCATCAACGTATAGAGCAGAACGAGCGCCCCGAAGACGATCCAGAGGATCTCCAGGGCGGTCATCACCCCGACGATCGACGCCGCTGCGAGCCAGTCCGGTGGCATGTTCCAGGCGAAAAAACCGACGCCCAGCGCGGTGATCCACGCGATCGGCATCGCACGGGTCGCCGGCCACAGCAGGCCGACCAACAACACCGCCACGACCAACAGCGGCAACGCCGCGAGAACGATCTCTACTACCATGCTCGATCACCGTTTTCCAGCACTCTCGTGATCATTGTGAACGACTCACGCCTACGTGTTCAACGGTCGCTAATAAATATGAGGGATATGGTCGCCTCCACGTCGGCCGAATACCGGCTCGGAATCGAATCCGCGCGCCTACTGGATCGTCGCCGCGACCTTCTCGATCGGGTGGGGCGGGTTCCCGTCGTACTCCTCGCCGATCTGACTCCGGCAGGAACCGCCGGGCGCGACGGGCGTCCCGCCGCTCTCGTCGATCTGGTCGAACAGCTGGTTCGCGATCGACTTCGAGAGGTCGTAGTGTTCGGTCTCGTAGCCGAAGGAGCCGGCCATTCCACAGCACGTCGAGTCCAGCGGGTCGACCGCGTAGCCTGCGCGCCTGAGGACGCCGACCGCGTGGTGGTCCTTGTTGGTCGCCTTCTGGTGGCAGTGGCCGTGGTACGTCAGGGGCTCACCGGTCTCGTTCACGTCGATCCCCTCGACCAGCCGGTGGACATCGAGGTACTCACAGATACCATACGAGTGGGCCGCGACGCGCTCGGCTTCCGGCGTCGAGAGCAGGTCGAGATACTCGTCCTGGAAGACCACGGCGTCCGAGGGCTCGACGACGACGACCTCGTAGCCGTCGTCGATGTACTCCTCGAAGCGCTCGACGTTGTGTCGGGCGCGTTTCTCGGCTTTTTCGAGCATCGATTTCGAGTAGGCCGCCCGGCCGCTGGGGCCGAGATCGTCGGGAATCTTCACATGGGTGTTCGCCGCCTCCAGCACCCGAATGGCGGCTTTCCCGGGCTCGGGATAGCTGTAGTTGGTGTAGGTATCCGGAAAGAGCACGACCTTGCGGTCGGCTTCGGCCTCGCTCACGCGCGGGCCGCGTGCGTCGTACCAGTCCTCCAGGGACTCCCGGCGGAACGGCGGGAGCTCCCGGTCCGGGGCGATCCCGGCGACCTTCTCCATCACCTTGCGCGCGCCGGGGACCTTCGTCCCGAGGTTCGAGACCGGCGCGAGCGCGCTACCGAGCTTCGAGAGCGTGTCGATGTTGCCGAAGACGCGCTCACGGAGCCCGATCCCCTCGCGCTCGTGGTACTGGTGTTTCGTCTCGGCTTTGAGCTTCGCGAGGTCGACCCCCGTGGGGCAGTCCGATTTACAGCCCTTACAGCCCACACAGAGGTCGAGCACCTCCTCTTGGAACTGCTCGGTGTACATCTCCTCCTCAGGGAGGTCGCCCGAGATCGCCGCCCGGAGCATGTTCGCGCGCCCGCGGGTGGTCGCGATCTCGTCCTTCATCCCCCGATAGGTGGGACACATCACGTCGTCGGTCTGTCGGCAGGTCCCACAGCCGTTACAGAGTTCGACGAGGTGCGAGAACCCGCCCTCGTCGGTGAAGTCCAGCTTCGTCTGGGGCTCGATCGACTGATAGCCCGCACCGTAGCGGAGGTTCTCACGGTTGTCCGCGCCGACGCCGCGCTCGTTCTCGGGCCCGGGGTCTTCCGGACCGTCGCGGTAGACGACGTTACCGGGGTGCATCAGCCACTCGGGGTCGAACGCCGTCTTCAGCTCCTTGAATCCACCCCACAGGTCGTCGCCGAACATCTTCGGGTTGAACTCAGTGCGGGCCATGCCGTCGCCGTGCTCGCCCGAGAAGGCACCGTGGTGCTCGACGACGAGGTCGGTGATCTCGTCGGTGATCGAGTGCATCGTCTCGATGCCCTCGTCCTCCTTGAGGTTGAGGATCGGACGGATGTGTAGCGTCCCCGAGCCCGCGTGCGCGAAGTACGCCGCCGACGTGCCGTGGTTTTCGAGGACCTCCTTGAACGACTGGACGTACTCGGCCAGTTCCTCGGGGGGAACCGTCGCGTCCTCGATGAAGGGATACGGCTTCGGGTCGCCCTCCAGACTCATCAGCAGGGGAATCGCCGCCTTGCGGAGTTTCCAGATCTTTCCCTGATCTTCTTCAGTATATGCTTCCAGTACGTCGAAGGCGTCGCCCTCTTCGACGAAGCGTTCGTTGGTTTCACTGATCGCTCCCTCGAAGTCCTCGACCATCTCCGAGTCGTATTCGAGCATGATCGCGGCTTTCGCCTCCTCGGGGATCGGCTCGACGTACTGCGAGTAGCCGTCGGATTCGGCGGCCATCCGGAACACCTCGTCGTCCATCAGTTCGACGGCGCTGACGTCGTATTCGAGAGCTTGAGGGACCGCCTTCATCGAGTCGACGAGGTCGTCGAAGAAGTACAGCGCCAGTGCCGTCTCCTCGGGGACGCTCACCAGCGAGATCTCGGCCTCGACGACGATTCCCAGTGTGGACTCGGCGCCCACGAGCAGCTTCGAGAGGTTGATGACTTCCTCGCCGGCCTCGTTCTCGTAGATCACTCGGTTGAGGTTGTAGCCCGACACGACTCGTTTGAGGTTCGGGTATCGGTCCTCGATTTCGGCCTCGTTGTCCTCGACGATCCCCCGGACCGTCTCGTAGATCTCGGCCTCTCGATCCCCTTTCGAGACGATCCCCTCGTACTCGGGCGAATCGAGGACGACTTCTCTCGTATGGATCTCGGTCCCATCGGAAAGGATCACGTCGAGTTCCTCGGTGTAGGCGTCGGTGATGCCGTATCGAACGGAGTGCGCGCCCGTCGAGTTGTTACCGATCCCCCCGCCGATCGTCGCGCGGTTCGAGGAGGCCGGGTCGGGCGCGAACTTCAGGCCGTACTCCTGTGCGACCTCGTCGAAGTGATCCTGGACGACGCCGGGCTGGACGCGAGCGCGCCGGTTCTCGGGGTCGATCTCGCATATCTCGTCCATATAGGTCGTCATATCGAGGACGACACAACCAGGGCCGACGGTCTGCCCACCCAGCGAGGAACCGGCACCGCGGGCCATGACCGGCACGTCGTGTTCCGTGGCGATCTTCACCGCATAGCGCACGTCGTTCCGATCGCGTGGGTGGACTACGCCCGCCGGTTTGGCCTTGTAGATGCTGCCGTCGGTCGCGTACAGTACCTGTGCGTACTCGTCGAACCGGACCTCGCCGTCGACGACCGCCCGCAGATCGGACGCGAGTTCGGCATACTCGGCCGCGTCCGGGTGGTCGTGCCCGAGCGCGTCGCTATACACTTCGAAGTTGCTCATGTCCCCGTGGGGCTTTTCGACGGCCATTAGCTTCCGGTCAGGGGTTGATGGTGATAAATACTGTGTTCGATGAACCCTCCCACGGGGCGCGGACCCACGGTTTTAATACGTCCCTCGCCACGAGGGGATAGCATGGAACTGATCCATGTCAACATCAACGTCGCGGACGCCGAGGAGACCATCGACTTCTACGAGCAGTTCGGGTTCGAGGAATCCTGGGAGTTCGAGACGGCCGATGGCGAGACCCACAACCGATACATCGCCGACGAGAACGGGACCGAACTCCAGCTCTCTGATACCAACGGCGAGGAGGAGTTCGAAGCCGGCAGCGCGTGGGACCACCTCGCGATCGGGGTCGACAGCGTCGACGAGGTCTTCGAGGGGATCGACCACTACGGCGTCGACAAGGAACCCGGCGACCAACCCGAAGCGGGCGCGCGAACCGCGTTCGTGCGCGATCCCGACGGTCGGCGGGTCGAACTCGTCGAATCGCTGGACTAGGAGACCGAAAAAGAATCGAAAACTGGACGCCGCGTTTTAGAGGATGTCGGCGGCTTCGGCGTTGACGACGATCTCCTGAGCCATCTTGTTGGTGGCCTCGTCGACCATCTGGCCGTCGACCTTCACTGCACCCTTGCCCTCCTCCATTGCTTCGGCGTAGGCCTCGACGATCCGCTCTGCGCGTTCGGCCACGTCGGGATCGGGTGCGAAGATCTCGTTTGCGATCTCGATCTGGCTGGGGTGGATCGCCCACTTGCCGTCACAGCCGATCATATTCGCGTTGTTACACGAGTCGCGGAAGCCCTGTTCGTCCTCGATATCGGCGTAGGGGCCGTCCAAACAGGGGAGACCGGCACTTTTGGCGGCGGCGTTACACTCCGAGAGCGCGTGGTGCCAGTAGTGGCCGGGGTAGTCGGGGAACTGTCCGATGTCCAGTCCCGGAGTCCCCATGGCCGCCGAGTAGTCGCCGGGCCCGAAGATGATGCTGGAAAGACGATCGCTCGCGTGGGCGATCTCGTGGACGTTGTGCATCCCCTCGCCGTCCTCGATCTGCGGTTCGAGGCCGATCGCGCCGGACTCGAGGCCGGCGTTCTCCTCGACCTGTGCAAGCAGGTTCTCGACGGTGTGGATGTCGCTTGCGCCCTTGACCTTCGGGACGATGATGTCGTCGATGTGTTCGCCGGCGGCGCTCACGACGTCGATGACGTCGTCATACCACCATTTGGTGTCGATACCGTTCATCCGATAGGAGAGCACCTTGCCGCTCCAGTCGTGGCTCTGGGCGGCGTTGATCAGCGGTTCCCGGGCATCGGGTTTCGCGTTCGGCGCGACGCTGTCTTCCAGATCGAGGAAGACCTCGTCGGCGGCGCTGTTCGAGGCGCTTTCCATGAACTGCTCGTCGCTTGCGGGCGTCGCTAGCTGTGTCCGTCGTAGGGTCACGTCACTCATGACTGATTCACTCCGTTCGGTACTGTATGAGGACGGGTGATAAAGATATCCCTGGACCTAAACGGTCTCACGCTTTCGTCCCGGTCGCACCGTATTCATGGCTATCGAACGCTATCAACAGAGAAGAAAAGACAGCTATTCGAGTTAAAAGTGTTCATTTGATTGAATAATATAGATACTACTGTATGTACATATGGTTACTGGCGGATTCGAGGCGAGTGATGTACTCGTTCTGCGTTCTGCCAGTATGAACGATTACGTTCACAGATGGGAAATAACTATTGCCGCGGTGAACGAACCGCCCGGAAAGCCGGTTGATAGCCGTTGTACAAACGACACTGATCGCGTGTTCGTTCATTGGGTAGATCCGTTCAGTCTATCGGAACGTCTACTTCGACCTGTAGAACTATTACCTTCGGCGTGATAGGGACCTCCATGGCTGCTGACGAACCAACGACAGTGCGGGCGACCGAGACGAGTTTCCGGATCCTTGATGCGCTTCGGGCGCTTGACGGCGCGGGTGTAACTGAACTGGCGACCCATCTCGAATTTCCGAAGAGTACGGTTCACAATCACCTCCAGACCCTCCGTCGAAACGAGTACGTCACCAAACACGGTTCCGAGTACGACGTCGGTCTGCGATTCCTTCAGTTGGGTGAGTACGCGCGCGACAGGCGGGGAATCGCGACCATCGCCCCACCGGAGATCGACAAACTCGCCGAGGAGACCCGCGAGATGGCGAATCTGCTGGTCGAGGAACACGGCCGCGGGGTGTTCCTCTATCGGGCGAAGGGGGCTGACGCGGTCCACATGGACACACACGCTGGAAAACGCGTCTATCTTCACACCACCGGGTTCGGGAAGGCGATCCTCGCACATCTGTCTGATGAGCGCGTCGAGGCAATCCTCGACCGCCATGGCCTCCCGACGGTGACGCCGAACACGATCACTGACCGCGATCGCCTCGCGGAGGAACTGACCGAGGTGCGCGAGCGGGGGTACGCCTATGACGACGAGGAACGTCTCGAAGGCCTGCGCTGTATCGCCGCCCCGGTCGTCGTCGATGGGACTGTTCTCGGTGCGGTGAGCGTCTCTGGACCGAAGAGTCGCATGACAGGCGAGTGGTACACCGACGAACTCCCTGCGCTCACGATGAGCGCGGCGAACGTCGTCGAGATCAACAGTACGTACGCATGACATCCATATCGTTACAATCGTACTCGTGTAATCGTATGTTCGTGACTGTGGCCAATTTTGTATAGTGAAATTCGATTTATGACCTCGAAATGAGAACGTTATTCGAGCCGGTATATATTCGATTCGTAGATATCGCGCACGCGATCGCCCCAGTTGTGGGTGTAGGTATCGATCACGTCATCGGCGACGTCGCCCCGAAGGTATTTGACGATCCCACGTTCGCCCGTTTGGCCCCGCAGGTACGTCGTGAAGAAGTGACGGAAGTAGTGGGGAGTGACGTTCTCGCTCGCGCCGCCGCCGGTTCGGTACCACCCTCGCTCGCGCGCGTATCGTTCGACGGTGTGGTGGACGGTCTGGGCCGAAACCCGATCGCCCCACTGGCGTGTCGTGTTACAGAAGAGCGGTTCGGCCGGCGAGCGAGCGTCGGGTCTGACCGCGAGCCAACGAATTAGCGCCCGACGGAGGTCGCCATCGATGGGGACGACGGTCGGACGGCGTCGCTTGTTCGAATCGATGCGTTCCTCGCCATTGACGGTCCGACCGCGGGCGGGCTCGGGGGAGACATAGATCGAATCCGGTTTTCCGTGGAGCTGTGGTCGTGGTTCGACGTTGAGTTCGATCGCATCCGTCGAGAGGGAGAGATCGCGAAGATCGAGGTTGCACAGTTCGCCGGCACGCATCCCCGTTTTCAACAGGGAGAGGATCATCGCCCGTGAGAGCGGATGCTCGATTCTTCGAACGAACTCGCGCATCTCCTTGACGCTGATCTCACGACGGGTCGGGTCGACATCGATCGATTCGTCCATCTGTTCGACGACTAGTGCCATCGGGTTCTCCTCGAACTCGCCGATTTGCGCCATATAGGCGTAAAAACGGTGGAGATACGACGCGTAGGTCGCGAGCGTGCTTTCCGCGACTTCGTCGCGCTGACCGTGGATCCAGGCCATACACCCCCGGTGTGAGACCCCAGAAAGGGAGTTCGCACGTGGGTACTTGATCTCGATGAACGCCTCGAAATCCCGCAATACGCGCTCGTAAGCCGACCGAGTGCGTTCGGTTTTACCCTGATACTCGATGTCTTGAAGGAAGTACGCGATCGGGTCTTCCGCGCTACCCGGTTCGGTCCCGCTCATGAGCGGTCGTTCAGCGTATAACCGCCATCCCGGCCGCTGTACCGGAGACGATTTTCCTCTTGAAGGGATTGGAGCGCCTCGTCCAGCCGGTCCTCGAAATCGTCGGTCAACACCGCGACGAGTTCGTCCCACGAGAGCGGCCCGGAACCGGCGAGGACCGACTTCACGCGCGATTCGAGATCGGTGCCGTCATCCGCCACGTTCCGCTCGTTCGCCGGCCCCTCCGTTGGCTCGAATCCCTTACGACCCGCCTGAACCATCGTTCGAAGGAACTCGCTCTGGCTCATGTTGAGATCCTCGGCGTGGTCGACCCAGATCCGTTTTTGGTACGCTGGGACGTGTGTCTTTACGACTGTCCGTTCGGTGTCGCGTTCGGCTGCCATATTGGCCGTTTGATCCCCTCCTCCTTTAATGTACCAGAATAGGAAATAAGAGTGTTTATTATCCAAATTGGTTCCTAACTTAGCCCTATTTTCTATTCATATATTATTCTGTAGTACTACCCTTCGCCATCTAAGGGGCTAATTGAGAATATAAATTCCGATTGGCACAGTCGGATGGATATCATTAGTACAGGGGCGACCTTCCGACAGTGGGCGCAACCTCGTGTCTTCCGCCTTGCCCTGGGGTAGCACCCGGAAGACACCCTTCCGGAGAAACTGGTTTCCCATCCCCTGCTCCATGGAGTTCGAAGCAATCGAAGTGACGCGTACTGAGGTAGAGGAACCATCGGGGCCTCTGATAAGGGTTGTATCCCGGCCCGTCAGTCATCTAGCAGCGCGAAGAGCGATAAGACTGACCCTCGTAGTGAGGTCCAGAGGGGATGGCCCGGAGGATAGCTTTCCAAAGTGGCCTACGGTCGGTTGTAATCCGATCAGTTGTTAACTCGATGCATGGGGCAGCCGTGCCCCAGAAAACGACTGTCCCGTTCGGATAGGATCGGATAGGAGGTAGCGGACGAACCACTTCCCGACTTCGCGACCATCACGATGAGCCAACTCGCGTGGCTTCTATACTACTCTCTGGAACGGCGCTCCCTGTCCATCGATCCGACAACCGGTATTCGAACTGGGGAACAACGGTTTTCTTTTGGGCCAAAGGTCATAAATCTCATATTGATATACAAACTATCCTTCTCTTGAGTTCCAGACTCTGACTGTTTGGATATCTACAAACCACCATCTCGTTAATACGTTTGTATGACTATCCTGATCTAACGAGTTGATTTACCCTCTCGGTATGAATCTACGACAGCCTCGTGCAAAAGATAGTTCCTGACGCTCTAAACGATCCGTAAAGGATCAACTATGTTGATAGTGCAATTCTCGAGCCGTGGTATTTACGTCACTCGGAGGTGGTCATCCCGGGGTTCGTAGAGCTCACCGTTCATCCGCAGTTCACGCACCGCCTCGAGCGTCTCGCCGATCGTCATGTCCCGCTCACTCATCACAACGGTCACGAGGCCGAGCGGGACGTTGCCCTCGACTCGGGTCTCCAGTGCTGCGATAACGGATCGAAGATCCGCGCCCGATATTGCGCCTTCGTCGAGTTCCGCGTGCCTCCATTCGACGTCATGACCGGTGATCGCGTGATGGCGACGGTAGAAGGCGACTGCCTCGTTGACGTCGTCGATCGACTTTTTGACCGCACAGTCCGGACAGGCGACAATGAGCCGCACTCCGTCGGACCGGTTCATGGCGTGCCAGTCATCACGCGTCGTAAGCCTCCTGGGTGAGTCGATGGAGGCGGTGGACGGTGTGTTCGTTCGGCCCGAGCTGGGCCTGAGCAAGTGCGCCGGATTTGAGTCCCTCGTACTGGCGCTCGACGAGCTCGAAGTCCTCTTCCTGGAGCTTGCGGCTCAACTGGACGAATTCCCGTTCCTCCTCGGTCAACTCGGAGTCCTTGAAGTAGTAATCGGCGATGAGCTGGAAACACCCCTCGTCGATCGGATCGATAATGTAGGTGCCATAGCCGTCGGCGTTGCCATACATGTTGAGTGTGAAGTTCGGCCAGAAGTAGTAGAACCGTGCCTCGCCTTCGATGAGCGATTCGGCGGCCTCAACGCCTTCGTCGTGGGTGTAATGCAGTACCCAGTAGTGGTCGTCGACCTCGAGTTCGGACTCGGAAAGCGAGATTCCCTTGATCCAGTCCTGGTGGTTGGCCTGACAGTGATCGCACTCGGAGTAGTTCCCGCTGAAGGTCTTCCAGTTGCACTCGACCTCCGAGACGTACCGCCGGGCGAGCTGGTAGTCCTCCAAGGGAAACGATTCGAGTTCCTCTTTGAGTGTGCCGGCCTGCTCGGCGAGGGGGGCCGGATCCTCCGCGAAGTTGACGAACAGCAGCGGACCGATGCTGTCGAGATGAACCTCCATGAGGCCGTTCTTTTCGGGATCGAGTTCAGGAACGTCCTCGTCCTCGAGGTCGGGGTTCATCCCCGCTTTCTCGAAGCTCTGGGGTGTGCTGCGGAGTTTGCCGTCCAGCTCGTAGGTCCAGAGGTGGTACGGACACCGGATCCCGTTGGCGTTGCCCGGATCGGTCATCGGGGTGTCATCGACCATCTTCGATCCCCGGTGGGCACAGACGTTGTAGAACGCCCGAACCTCGCGGTCCTTGTCCCGGGTGATGACGATTCCCTTATCGCCGACCGTCCGGGTGAAGTACTCGCCGGGCTCCTCGATCGCGTTCGCGTGGCCTGCGTACACCCAGTACCGGGAGAAAATTGTCTCTTTTTCCATCTCATGGACCGCCGGGTCGGTGAAGTATTTCGCCGGCAGTGCGTTCGTTTCGTCGGTTATATCGGGACTAACCGCCGCAGTCACCTCTGTCCCGTCGTTCCACTGCGTCATATGCCCGTATACAGCACCGAGATACAAAAATCTTGGTGCCACGATACCGATCCACAGCCGTCAGAACCCCGCGGTCATGAACACGGTCGTACGCCAATCGGTTTCGATATTCCGAACTAATTCGCCCCTCGTGGACGGTAGCTATCGAACGCCAGCTCGTGAGAACACATCGAATTACAGCAGTATTCGTGTAACGGTACTCTGATTCGGGTCCGCGAAACAGGGATACGCGACTGTGGAGATCCGAATCGTTCGGATATGACGAACTAATCCACGGGAGTCAGATAGGACCGGTCTGGATCCGATCCGGTTGACGTCGTCCACCAAGCGTCGGCACCAGTTCGATTCGGTATGCCCGAACTGTTTTATGGTCGTGGTGTGGAGACGTTCGTATGACAACTGATAGCACTCGGAATGGAGTCAAGACGACCGAACGCTCGTTCGAGCTCGTCGCGGCGATCCAGCGCCGGGACGGCGCGACCCTCGCGGAACTCGTCTCGGAGTTCGATCTCGCGAAAAGCACCGTCTACAAACATCTCTCGACCCTCGCATCCCACGGCTACCTCGAAAAGGAGGGCGAACAGTATCACGTCGGCCTGAAGTTCCACCACCACGGCGAATACGCCCGTCTCAGGAAGCGGGGCTACCGATTGGCCGGACGGACGGTTCGGGATCTGGCCGAACGGACGGACGAGGAGGCGGACTTCGTCGTCGAGAACGACGGGCGCACGATCACCGTCTACGAGTCGTACCACCCTCAAAACAGCTACCGTGACGACCTGTTTGCCACCGCCAGCGACCTCTCACACTCGGGAACGTACTACCACATGCACTCTACGGCGGCGGGGAAGGCCCTACTTGCGGAACTTCCCGACAAGCGGGTCGACGCCGTCGTCGATCGCTGGGGGCTACCCGCGCGCACGGGGAACACGATCACTGACCGCGAAACCCTTCGAGATGATCTCTCGCGTACGCGCGATCGCGGGTACGCCGTGGCCGACGAGGAGTACGTTGACGGGCTGTGTGCGGTCGGCGTCGCCGTCACGAACCCGGACGGATCGCCGCTGGGGGCGCTCGGGATGTCGGTCCCGACCTACCGGCGCGAGAGCGAAGGCCTCGAAACGGAGGCGGCGGCGGTCGTCGTCGAAGCCGCGAGCGATCTCGAGGACGCTCTCCGGGAAGGTGAGAAGACCGACCCGATCTCGTGACGTATGTGACCGTGACACTTAATGTGCTGGTCCGACGAGGCCAGTACATATGACCGCCGAGACACTCCCGCAGAACGCGGGGACCGTCATCGTCGGGGCCGGCTGCGTCGGCTGTAGCGCCGCCTACCACCTCGCCGAGCAGGGACGCGAGGACATCGTCGTCGTCGATCAGGGCCCGCTGTTCGAGACGGGCGGATCGACTTCCCACGCCCCGGGGCTGGTCTTCCAGACCGCCGAGAACGAACTGATGAGTCGGCTCGCCCAGTACACCGTCGACCTCTACGGTGAGTTCGACAGTTTTGCGGACTGCGGCGGTATCGAGGTCGCTTACACCGACGAGCGCTGGGACTACCTGAAACGAAAGCGCGAGTACGGCCGCTCGTGGGGGATCGAGGGCGGCGAACTGCTCTCGGCCGACGAAGTCGCGGATCGGATCCCGCAGATCGATCCCTCAGTGATCCACGGCGGCTACCACGTCCCCAGTGACGGCAAGGCCCACGCGGTCAACGCCTCCGAGACGATGGCCCACGCAGCCGAGGACCGGGGCGCAGCCGACTTCTACGGCCACACTACCGTTACGGACATCGAAACCAACGGTGGGGAAGTCGAAGCCGTGGTCACGGACAACGGCCGGATCGAGTGTGAGGAGGTGCTCGTGGCGACGAACATCTGGGGGCCGTTGTTCGGCGGGATGGTCGACGTCGACGTTCCGCTGGTTCCCTGTGCCCACCAGTACCTCGTGAGCGAACCCATGGAGGAACTCGCGGACGCGAGCCAGGAACTCGAACAGCCGATTCTGCGCCATCAGGACTACTCGATGTACTTCCGCCAGCACGGCGAGTCCTACGGTATCGGTTCGTATGATCACGAATCACTGCTCGTGGATCCCGAGGACATCCGCGCGCCCGAGGAGGCCGAGGAGATGCCCTCGATCCGGGAATTTACCGAGGAGCACTTCTACGAACCGACCCATCCCGATATCGACAAGTCCGCCTACGATGCCGCCCGCGAACTCGTGCCCGCCTTCGAAGATTGCGGGTTCGAGCGCGCCTTTAACGGGATGTTCTCATTTACCCCCGACGGAATGCCAATCCTCGGTGAGACCGAGGAAATCGACGGGCTGTGGTGGGCGCTCGCGGTCTGGGTCACCCAGTCGGGCGGCGTCGGCAGCGTCGTCGCCTCGTGGATGGACGAGGGCGTTCCCCGCCTTGACGGGGAGAACGTCGACATCAGCGGCGCGCACCTCGAACGGTTCCAGCCCCACTCGGGCAGTCGGGCGTTCTCCTACGCCCGCGGGGGACAGCAGTACCAGGAAGTGTATCAGTTGATCCACCCGAACGAACAGCCCCAGAACCAGCGCGAGCTCAGACGCAGTCCGTTTTACGAGCGCCAGAAGGAATTGGGCGCGGAGTTCTACGAATCGGGCGGCTGGGAGGTACCTCAGTGGTACGAGGCCAACGAATCCCTCCTCTCGGAGTACGAGGTGCCCGAACGGTCGGGCTGGCTGGCGGAAGGCTGGTCGCCGATCCAGGGGGCCGAGCACCAAGCCGTGCGGGAGAACGTCGGAATCTACGACCTCTCGCGCTACACGGGCATCGAGATCACCGGCGAAAACGCATTGGAGTTCGTCCAGCGGTTGTTCGCAAACGACCTCGACAGCGACGTTGGCCAGGTCCGCTACACCCCGATGCTCAATGAGGACGGTGGGGTATTAGCGGACATGGCGGTTACCCGGCTGGGCGAGGACCGCTTCGTCGCCACGACCGGCGGCGGCGCCTCGGCGACCGAGCACACCCGCTGGATCCGCGAGCACGCACCCGACGAGGGGGTCGATATCGACGCCCACGTCTCGGATCAGTGCGGGCTGGGCGTCTGGGGGCCCAAAGCGAGGGAGGTGCTCCAGCCGCTCACCGACGAGGACCTCTCGAACGATTCCTTTGGGTACTTCCGCGCCAAGGAGTTCTACATCGATTCGATTCCAGTGCTCGCGCTGCGGGTCTCGTACGTCGGCGAGCTCGGCTGGGAGCTCTACGCACCCACGGAGTACGGCGGTCGGCTCTGGGACCTCATCTGGGAGCAGGGCCAAGAACACGACATGATCGCGCTCGGAAACGGCGCGTTCCTCGGCTCCCTTCGGTTAGAAAAGGGCTATCGCCTGTGGGGGACCGACCTCACACCCGAGCACGACCCCTACGAGGCGGGGATCGGCTTCGCGGTCGATACCGACAAAGAGGAGTTCATCGGCCGCGAGGCGCTCGTCGAGGCGAAGGAGTCGGATCTCGAGAGGGAGATCGTCCCGATGACGCTCGATGACTCGGGCGAAGTCGTCGACGGGGGCAAACCGATCCTTGACGGGGAGGAGGTCCTTGGCCACGTGAAGGCCGCCGACTACGGCTACAGCATCGACGCGGGCATCGTCTACGGCTACCTGCCGCCCGAGTATGCGGAGACCGGCACCACACTCGACATCGAGTTCGAGGGCGAGCGCTACCCGGCGACGGTCGCCGAGGAGCCGCTGTTCGACCCCGACCGGGAGAAGATCATCCGCTGATGGTGGGTGTCAGCTTCGCGGACATCGAGGCCGCCGGGGATCGACTCGACGACGAGAGTGTCGTCAAACGCACGCCCGTCGAGCGGAGCACCTCCTTGGGAGGGATGGTCGACGCCGAGGTCTATCTGAAGATGGAGCACCTCCAGTGGACGGGCTCGTTCAAGACCCGCGGTGCGTACAACAAGCTCTCACAGGCGGTCGCCGCAGGCAACGTCGAACACGCGGTCGCCGCGAGCGCGGGCAACCATGCCCAGGGGGTTGCGCTGGCGGCGACGACCCTAGGAATCGACTCGACCATCGTCATGCCGAAGACGGCCCCGCAGACGAAGATCGACGCCACCCGCGGTTACGGTGCGACGGTCGAACTCCACGGCAAGGACTTCCGGGAGGCGATGGCTCACGCGAAGGAACTCGCCTCCGGTGGCGACTCGACGTTCGTCCATGCCTACGACGACCCCGACATCGTCGCCGGGCAGGGCACGCTGGGAGTGGAGATGGTCGGGGACTGTCCCGACGTCGACACCGTCATCGTTCCCATCGGCGGGGGCGGACTGATCTCGGGGATCTCGCTGGCGTTTTCGGAACTCGCGCCTGACGTCCGGATCGTCGGCGTCCAGGCCGAGGCGGCCGCAACGGTACCGAAGAGCCTCGATAAGGGGATCCCACAGACGCTCGATTCGGTCGACACCATCGCCGACGGGATCGCGACGGGTGGGGTTTCGGAGCTCACCCTCGGGCTCATCGAGGAGCACGTCGACGAGGTCCTCACAGTCTCGGACGACGAGATCGCACAAGCGATCCTGTTGTTGCTCGAACGCGCGAAACAGCTCGTCGAGGGTGCCGGTGCGGCCGGGGTCGCGGCGCTGTTGAGCGACGAGCTCGACGTGCGCGGCGAGACCGTCATGCCGCTTTTGTGTGGCGGGAACCTCGACATGCCGATGCTTCAGACGGTGCTCGTCCACGCGATGACGGACCGCCAGCAGCTGTTGAACCTCCGGGTTCACATCGACGACCAGCCCGGTCGGATGGCCGAACTCTCCCGAGTGATCGCCGACCACGACGCGAACATCCGGGACGTGCGCCACGAGCGGGCGGTCGAGGACCTCAACGTCGGCGACGCCTACCTCGTCTTCCGGCTCGTCACCAGCGGGTCGAGCCACTCACGGGCGATCACCGAGGCCATCGAGAACCGCGGTTACACCGTCGAGATCGTCAACGCGAGCTGAGACGGCTCGCGGATCGGCTTCCGTCTCGATTTCGGGATTGCATGGAAACGGACTCGGCGCGAAGTACGTGGTCTTTTGTCGGACGAAGCGTGGTGAGAACGGGTAGAGTCGTGGGTCACCCGCGATCAGTCGTCGTCGGTCGGAGCCGCCCCGGAGTTGGACTCCGATCCGGGTAACGCGTCGTCGTCCATACTCCGGATCCGCCGTTCGACCTCCCGGGACTGGAGGAGCCGGTGTTCGCTTTTGAGCCCGATCCAGAGGGTATAACAGATGAACAGCAACACGATGGCGAAGGGCAGCCCGGTCGCGATCGAGGCGGTCTGGAGTGCGCTCAGGCCTCCCCCGATGAGCAACACGGCGGCCAGAATCCCCTCGAAGACGGCCCACGAGACGCGCAGGTTCCGGGTGGCGTCGTCCTGCCCGCCGGCGGTGATGCTGCCAAGCACCAGCGAGCCCGAGTCCGAGGAGGTAACGAAAAAGGAGACGACGAGGACGATGGCTACGACCGAAAGCACGAGCGTCAGCGGCAACAACGCGAACAGTTCGAACATCGCGACCGCCTCGCTTTCCTGGACCGCCGCGATGATCGACGACTCGGTGAACAGTTCGAAATGCAGCGCCGTGCCACCGAACGCCGACATCCAGATGAACGAGAACAGCGCCGGCAGGATCAGCACGGCGAGGACGAACTCGCGGACGGTCCGTCCCTTCGATATCCGGGCGATGAACATCCCGACGAACGGCGACCACGCGATCCACCAGCCCCAGTAGAAGATCGTCCACGCGGCCTGCCAGCCGTCGCTGCCACCTTCGTAGCTCGCGGTCCAGAACGCCAGTTCGGGGAGCCTGCTGAGATACGAGCCAAGCGTCTGGACGAACGTATCGAAGACGAACAGCGTCGGCCCGATGATCACGATCGCCCCGAGTAGAGTGAACATGAGGTAGACGTTCAGTTGACTCAGGCGACGGACCCCCTTGTCCAGACCCGCCCAGACCGACACGACCGCACAGGCCGTGATGGCCGCGATGAGTACCACCTGAACGGACGTTTCGACCGGGATGGTCATCGGGAGGAATCCCTCCGAGATGATGTTGAGGCCGGCGTTGATCTGTTGGGCTCCCAACCCCAGCGACGTCGCGAGACCGAACACCGTCGCGAACACGGCGAGCGTATCGACGAGGTGTCCCGGCCAATCGTAGATGCGCTCGCCGAGCAGGGGCCAAAAGAGCGACCGGAAGGTCAGGGGAAGTCCCCGGTTGTAGGCGTAAAACGCCAGTCCGAGCGCGACCAGCCCGTAGATCGCCCAGGGATGGATCCCCCAGTGGTAATACGTCGCGACCATCGACGTCTCGGCCGCCGCGGCGGTTTCGGCCTCGCCGAAGGGCGGTGCGCTGTAGTGAAAGACCGGTTCGCCGACGCTCCAGAACATGAGGCCGATTCCCATGCCCGCGCTGAAGAGCATGGACAGCCAGGAGAAATCGCTGAACTCCGGCTCCTGGGTGGGGCCGCCGATCCGAATGCTTCCGTACTTTCCGAGACCGAAATACAGCACGACCGCGATGAACACGTTCGCACAGAGGATGTAGAACCAGCCCATGTACTCGGCGATACTGGCTTGGGTCTGTGTGAACACCGACGCCGCCTGCTCTTGGAACAACAGAGTCAACACGACGAACAGAAGGATCAGTCCGGTGGAGACGCCGAAGACGACCGGATGAACGTCGAATCCCCATTTCTGAACGTTGTCGTCGCCCGGTTCGTGGTCGGTATCGGCGTAGAAAACGTCCTGCTGAAGCGAGTCAGAATCGCTGTCAGCCATGATCGATTACCCCCCACGTTCGGCGCGTCTCCCGTTTTCCGCCGTGCGAATCGCTGTCTCCTCGCTGTCGTGTTATATATGGATCCATCGTCTCACCTGCCGACCGACGTATCGATACGCTCATTCCCTGAATCGTCCCATAGGCCCACCTGCGTACGATCTATATGTGTTATCATATATCTCACTCACACCATGTGCGATAGTTTCGGTTAACATGTATAAAGCTTACTCACTTCGGACCGTGAGAACGGCGGAACGATCGTTCCGAATCGAGTACGGTTCGGCATTGACCCGACAGTTGAGAGGGTGTTCTCACAGTTCCGGAGCGGGATGAGGGAAACGCTTATTACTGAGCACGAAACGATAATACGTACTAGGAACAGTACTGATGTACGACGAGATTTTGGTTCCAACCGACGGAGGACGGAAATCCAAGCGAGCAGCCGAGCACGCTATCGAACTCGCGGCCGCACTCGACGCGACAGTCCACGCGCTGTACGTCATGGACTTTCCGGGGGCCCCCCGGACGCCCTACATCTACGGGGACGAGGACGAGATGAAACAGGAGTACAGGGAATACGGGGAGGATGTCACCGGAGAAGTCCACGAGATGGCCGCAGCGGCCGATGTCGAGTGTGTCACCGCGATCAGGCAGGGATCGATACACGAGGGGATCATCAACTACGCCGAGAGGGAAGGGGTGGACCTGATCGTCATGGTGTCGGGGTACCGCGGCCGGTTCGGCGGGATTCTGGGAACGATCACCGAACGGGTCGTTCGTGGGGCGACCGTTCCGGTCACGTCGTTCCGAACGGGACAGGTCAAACGATCGTAAATACGGGCCCATTCGGCTGTAGCCCGGTGAATGCCACCAAAACGTTATCGTCCGGCTCACGCTCTATCGGAACGAACACGAAGCAGAATGACCGATCACTACGACGACATCGTCATCGGCGTCGGCGGCATGGGCAGTGCGACCAGCTACCAGCTCGCGAAGCGGGGGCGGGACGTCCTCGGACTCGAACGCTACGACATTCCCCACGCGATGGGGTCCTCACACGGCGTTTCGAGGATTATCCGGCTGGCGTACTACGAACACCCCTCGTACGTCCCGCTGATCCGGCGGGCCTACGAGCTCTGGGACGAGATCCAGACGCGCCACGGCGAGCAGCTGCTGTTCGAGACCGGTTCGATCGACGCCGCTCCCGAGGACGATCCCCTGTTCGAGGGATCGCTTCGTTCCTGCGAGGAGTACGACATCGACCACGAGGTACTCACCGGAGCGGAGGTCAACGAGCGCTATCCGGGCTACGACATCCCCGACGAGCACATGGCGGTCTACCAGCCGAACGGCGGCTACGTCCTTTCTGAGAGAGCGATCGTCGCTCACGTCATGGCGGCTCAAAATGAGGGTGCGCGGATCCAGGCCCGCGAGCGCGCCACCGACTGGAGGCCGGAGGGCGACGGGGTACGCGTCACGACCGACCGTGGCGAGTACACCGCCGACAACCTCGTGATCGCCTCGGGCGCGTGGGCCGCCAAACACGTCGAGGCCCTCGACGGGCTCGCGATCCCCCAGCGACAGGTGCTCGCCTGGCTCCAACCCCAGAAACCCAAGCAGTTCATGCCGGAGAACTTCCCGGTCTGGAACCTCCAGGTCGAGGAGGGTCGATTCTACGGGCTACCGACCGTCAAGGTGCCCGGGTTCAAGTTCGGCCGGTATATGCACCGCGAGCAGGACGTCGATCCCGACGAGATGAACCGCCAGCCCGAGCCAGAGGACGAGCGGCTCCTTCGGGAGTTCGCGGAGAACCACTTCCCACAGGGGACGGGCCCGACGATGCAGCTGGCGACCTGCATGTTCACGAACACTCCGGACGAGCACTTCGTCATCGACCGGCATCCCGAGCACCCACAGGTGGTCTTCGGCGCCGGATTTTCGGGGCACGGTTACAAGTTCGCGAGCGTCATCGGCGAGGTGCTGGCTGATCTAGCCAGCGACGGGCGGACCGACCACCCGATCGACTTCCTCTCGCTCGCCCGCTTCGACTGATCGAGCTCCCTGTTCGCCCGTTCTTCGGCATCCAAACGACCATCTATTGAGCGCTCGACATTGATCCGCTCGGAGGGAGGCCGCGATCGTTCCCGTGCGACCGATCGATACGGTCAGTACCTATTTACCGAATCACTACGTATCGTACCGCGTAGTTGTTGCTTTGTGATTGCCGGCGGTACTTGTCCCTCCGAACGGATGGATTCCCACACGGGTAGCCTCTACTCACTTCGCCGGCTTCCACCTTCCGATCCGGGTCCCTCGATCGTTTCGCGGATGGTACTCGCTATCAAAGGGACAAACCCTCCAGTACGATACCGTAAAACTGTCGTACCGACCGGTCGTACGGTGAGGTGATGACCCCGTCTGCACACCACGTCGGCGTGACGGTCGCAGACCTCGAACGGGCCGTCGAGTTCTACCGGGACGTCCTCGGACTCGAGGTCGTCGACCGGTTTACCGTCTCGGGCGAGGCGTTCGGGGCGGCCGTCGGCGTCGAAGGGGCGACCGGGAACTTCGTCCATCTCGACGCCGACGGGGCCCGGATCGAGCTGATCGAGTACGAACCCGAGGGCGAGGAGCGTGCCGCTTCGAACGTGAACCAACCCGGTGCGACACACGTTGGTCTCGCCGTCCCGGATCTCGACGAGTTCTACGAGTCGCTCTCCGAGGAGGTCGAGAGCCTGAGCGAGCCACGGACGACCGAGAGCGGCACCCGGATCCTGTTCGTCCGCGATCCTGAAGGGGCCCTCGTCGAACTCCTCGAGGCGTAGCCGGGGGCGAGCTAGACGGCGTCGATCCCCGGATTCGTCGGGAAAGTCGGCTTCTCGTCGGTACTCCGAGGTGGTTCCCGGACCAACCGAAGCACTCATTCGCTCCAATCGAGAACACTGCTCCGATGACGGAACTCGTGGACTACGAGCTGTACGAAGTACCGCCGCGCTGGCTGTTTCTGCGCCTCGAAACGAGCGACGGGCTGGTCGGCTGGGGCGAACCCGTCGTCGAGGGGCGGGCGAAGACGGTCCGAGCGGCCGTCGAGGAACTGCTCGATACCTACCTCCTCGGCGAGGACCCGAGTCGGATCGAAGACCACTGGCAGGCGATGTATCGGGGCGGCTTCTATCGGGGCGGGCCGGTCCTAATGAGCGCCATCGCCGGCGTCGATCAGGCGCTGTGGGACATCAAGGGCAAGCGCTTCGGCGCGCCGGTGTACGAGCTGCTCGGCGGCCGCGCCCGCGACCGCATCAGGGTCTATCAGTGGATCGGCGGTGACCGGCCGAGCGAGGTCGGCGAGGCCGCCGCCGAGAAGGTGAGCGAGGGCTTTACCGGCCTGAAGATGAACGCGACCAGCGAACTCCGGCGCGTCGATACGCCCGCCGCGGTCCGCGAGGCCGAAGACCGCCTCGCGGAGGTCCGCGAGGCGGTCGGCCCCGAGGTCGACATCGGCGTGGACTTCCACGGGCGGGTCACCAAGCCGATGGTCAAGCGACTGGCCGAGGCGCTCGAACCTTACGAACCGATGTTCATCGAGGAGCCCGTCCTCCCCGAGCACAACGATTCCCTTCCAGCTATTGCCGCCCACACCTCGATCCCGATCGCGACAGGGGAACGAATGTTCTCGCGCTGGGATTTCAAGGAGGTCTTCGAATCCGGTAGTGTGGACGTCATCCAACCGGACCTCTCGCACGCGGGCGGGATCACCGAGGTGAAGAAGATCGCGGACATGGCCGAGGCCTACGACGTCGCGCTCGCGCCCCACTGCCCGCTGGGACCGATCGCGCTGGCCTCCTGTATCCAGGTCGACGCCTGCTCGCCGAACGCGCTGATCCAGGAGCAGAGCCTCGACATCCACTACAATAAGGGCGGCGACGTGCTCGACTACCTCGCGGATCCGGACGTCTTCGAGTACGAGCAAGGCTACGTCGAGGTTCCCTCCGGGCCCGGGTTGGGGATCGACATCAACGAGGAGTACGTCGAGGAGCAAGCCGAGACGACCGTCGACTGGCACAACCCCGTCTGGCGCCACGATGACGGCAGCGTCGCGGAGTGGTGATCGGACCGGTGACGATCCGTGCCGTTGGTGGGTCGAGCCGTGCGTTTATTGGCGTGGGGTGATAATCGGTGCATGATGGCCAGCGAAGGACGTTCTCAGGGTAAGGTCGGTCGGGTGATCGAGGAGTACGGCCTTGAGGGATTCGGCGAGGAGCTTGAGGCGCGCTGGACGGGCGAGCGCGGCGAGCAGTCGAGTCTGCGGGCGCTCGCGGACCTGTTCAACCGTCGTGTGCTCGAGGCCGCCCTCTCGGAGGCCGGGGTGCGATCACTGGACGGCGAGGTCGAAAACCGGTACCGACTGCTCACGGACGACGACGTCAGCGCGGGAATGCGCGAGCAGACCCGGCGCGAACTCGACCGCGCCGGGGTGCCCATCGAGGAGGTCGAATCGGACTTCGTCTCCCACCAGTCGATCTATACCTACTTGACCCAACACCGCGAGGCGACTCACCCTTCGAGCGTCGAGCCGACGCCCGAGGAGCGCCGTCAGCGCGAGCTCGATAAGATCGGGGCGCTGATCACGCGCACGACCGTCGTTACCGAGGACTCCTTCAAGCGCCTCGCGTCAACCGAGGCGCTCTCGACGGGGATATCGGACGTCTTCGTCGACGTGCAGGTGACCTGTGCCGAATGCGGGCGGACGAGTGCGGCGACGACGCTCCTGGAGGAGGGGGGCTGTTCCTGCCGGGAGTGAGATTACACGAATACTGCTGTCAGACCTCGATGCGGACATCTGAAGGCTTATGCGGTGGGAACGGGTTACGTTACCATGGCTTTGGCAGACGATTCGGATCAGTCGGACGAGTCGGTCACCATACGGGCCGAGAAGATCGGCGGGATCGACGCGACGAGCGTCGAGTTCGGCCCCGGCGTGACTGCGCTCGCGGGGCGCAACGCGACGAACAGGACCTCGTTTCTCCAGGCGATCATGGCAGCTCTCGGGAGCGAGCGCGCCTCGTTGAAGGGGGATGCGGAACGCGGCCGCGTCGAGATGTACGTCGGCGACCGGACCTACACGCGGACCCTCGTCAGGAACAACGGGACGGTGGCCTTCGGTGGCGAGCCGTATCTCGACCGGCCCCAGATCGCGGATCTGTTCGCCTTCCTGCTCGAATCGAACGATGCCCGACGGGCGGTCGTCCGCGACGACGATCTACGCGAACTCATCCTCCGTCCGATCGACGTCGACGAGATCGAGGCGACCATCGAACGCCTACAGGCCGAAAAACGCGAGATGGACGAGGAGCTCTCGGCGCTCTCGGCGGCCGAGCGCGAACGGGGGGAGCTCGTCGAGGAGCGCGCGCGCCTCGAACACGACCTCGAATCGGTCGAAGAACAGTTAGCGGAGGCTCGCGAGGCGCTCTCCGAGGAGGGCCCCGTGGAATCGGGCTCCGAACAGTTCGACCGGCTTCGGGAGACCCAATCGACTCTCGAGGACGTGACCTACGACCTCGACACCGAGCGTGCGAGCGTTGAGTCGCTTGAGGACGAGCGCGGGGAGCTTCGCGAGGAGCGCTCGGGGATCGAACTGGACGCGGACGACGCCGACGATCTCGCAAGCGAGATCGAGCGCCTCAGGGGGCGAAAGCGCGAGCTCGACGAGACCGTCTCCCAACTCCAGACGGTGGTCCAGTTCAACGAGGACATGGTCGATGCGGAGTATCCCGAGCTGCTCGGCGGCGAGGACGACCTCACCGACCAGCTGCTCACCGACCGCGAGGTGACCTGCTGGACCTGCGGCAGCACGGTCGAGACCGACCGCATCGAGGAGACGCTGTCGAGCCTACGTGACCTGCGCCGCGAGAAGGTCGAACGACGTAACGAGGTCGCCTCACAACTCGAAGAGCTGACAGACGAACGCGACCGGTACCGGCAGCGCCGCGAGGAGCGCGACCGACTCGACCGGAGGCTTTCCGATCTCGAAACCGAACTCGATGAGCGCCGCGACCGGATCACTGAACTCGAGACCGAACGCGAGTCGCTACTGGAGACGGTTGAGGAGCTCGAATCCGAGATCGAAGCCGACGAGGACGAGACCCTCGACGCCCAGAAAGCCGTCACGAAACACGAGCTCGAACGCGATCGCCTCGAGCGCGAACTCGCGGCCATCGAAGAGGACATCGAGGAAATCGACGATCGACTGGAGGAGAAATCGGAGCGCGAGGAGCGCCGCGAGGAGATCAACGCGGAGCTCGAGAACCAGCGAACCCGGATCGAGCGTCTCGAACGCGAGGCGATCGGGGCGTTCAACGAGCAGATGGAGACCGTTCTCGACCTCCTCGAGTACGCCAACCTCGAACGGATCTGGATCGAGCGCCTCGCAACCGGCGACGAGGCGACCTTCGATCTACACGTCACCCGAAGCACCGATTCGGGTACGACCTACGAGGACTCGATTGCCCACCTCAGCGAGAGCGAACGCGAGGTGACGGGTCTCATCGTCGCGCTCGCGGGCTATCTCGTCCACGACGTCCACGAACAGGTCCCCTTCATGTTGCTCGATTCGCTCGAAGCGCTCGACTCCGAGCGCATCGCCGCGCTCGTCGAGTACTTGGAGCAGTACGCCTCGTATATCGTCGTCGCGCTCCTGCCCGAGGACGCGAGCGCACTCGACGAGGACTACCCGCGGATCACCGAGATCTAGTAGAAATAATTGTAATTACAGCTCCCGAAGGAGCCGACGGACATGCCCCAAGGAATACTCGACACCGTACTCGTGTCGAATGTGCTCCCTGACTAGCTCGGTCGACCACGATGACGACTCGTAACCGGCCTCCTCCGGCGGCGCTTCGAACGTTTCGGCGAGTGCATCGCGCTCCTCGTCGCCGAGTTTTCGCGGCCGGCCGGAACGCGGTTCGTCCTCCAGGGCTTCCTCAAGCCCCCTCTCATCGAAGCGGTCGAGCCAGTAGTAGATCGTCGACTGCGGAACGCCGTACAGGCGGCTCAGATGCCCGACGGACCGACCATCAGTGTAAGCGAGCGCGATCATCAGCCGTTGAACTGCTTTGTGGTCCGTCGTCGCGGCCAGCGCGGTGCGGAGTTCGTCCCCCGTGATCGATTCGAGTTTCGCCATCGGCTCGAGTCGGTTGTACAATTAGTTATGTTTGACGGATCGTTCACGGACAAATGATGTGGTGATTAAACACATACTAAATAAAGTCTATGCTGATATATTAAGTTCCGGAGAACGCCTACAGTTCACAGACCTCGATTCCGGTGGTCGTAAACTCGTCCATCGCTTCGATACGCTCGGGTACCGCCTCCAAAGCGACGGTTCGCGTGACGAGTTGCGCGGGGTCGATCGCTCCGCTCGCGACGAACGAGAGGAGTTCGTCGTAGCGCGTCGGCGGCATCCCCCTCGACCCGAGGAAGTCTATCTCGCGGCCGACCATCGAGTCTGTGGGGAGGGAAACCTCCCCGCGTTCCGCGGCCGTGGAGAGTCCCATTTGGAGGTGCTGGCCCAGACCGCCGAGACAGTCCACCGAGTTCCGGCAGGTTTCTGCGATCCCCAGTGCGTCGACCGAGACCGCCGCGCCACCGTCGGTTCGCTCACGGATCCTCGCGGGGACGTTCCCGTCGCCCGCGACGGTTTCGTGGGCGCCGAGTTCGAGCGCTTTCTCCAAAGCTTCCTCCCGGATGTCGACGGCGATCACGCGTGCGCCGAGCGCGCCCGCGATCTGCACGGCCGAGAGCCCGACGCCGCCACAGCCGTGGACCGCGACCCAGTCGCCGGGCGTGAGCTCCGCGCGGTGGGCCAGGCCGTGATAGGCCGTCATGTACCGACAGCCGAGTGCGGCCGCGGCGGTCGCCTCGAGGTCGTCGGGGAGTTCGGTGAGGTTGTAGTCGGCGGCGGGCACCGCGACCCGGTCGGCGAACGCGCCCTGGCCGGCCGGTTCGAACCCCAGGGCAATACCGTCCTCACAAACGTTGCCGTGGCCGTTTCGACACCGCCGACAGGTGCCGTCGCCGAGGCTGAAGGGGACCGCTACCCGATCCCCCTCGCTCAGGGTTTCGACGCGCTCGCCCGCCTCGATCACCCGACCGGCGGGTTCGTGTCCGAGGATCTGGCCCTCAGGGGGAACGTCGTCGACCCACTCGCCGTGGCCCTTCCAGGCGTGCCAGTCCGACCGACAGATCCCGCAGGCCTCGACCGCGACGATCACACCGTCGTCGGGGCAGTCGGGTTCGGGGACCTCGGTGAGTTCGAGCGGTGCACCGTGTGATTCGAGGACGACTGCTCGCATGGGTTCACCCACGCGACGGATCGACAAGGTCCCTCGGGTTTCCCGGGCGAACCCGACGGTGATTTGACCCGACGGGCGGTAGGTCGATGTGTGAACCGCGAGCGCCAGTCGACACGGACGGAACGGGGGGATCGATAGCGTGGGCGGGATCCGGCTCGACGGCCTCTCGAAGCGCTACGGGGGTGACGGCGGTGTCGACGCGGTGTCGGATCTCTCGCTCGACATCGAGGACGGCGAGTTCTTCACCCTGCTGGGACCGTCGGGCTGTGGGAAGACGACGATCCTACGTACGATCGCGGGGTTCGAAGCACCGACCGAGGGAACGGTTTCGTTCGGCCGGGAAACGATGGACGGCGTACCGCCCGAAGAGCGCGATATCGGGATCGTCTTCCAGAACTACGCGCTGTTCCCCCATATGAGCGTGGCCGAAAACGTCGCCTACGGACTCCGGTTTCGTGATCCGCCCGGCGGCGGCTCGGAACAGCGGGTCGAAGAGCTGCTCGACCTCGTCGATCTCGGCGGGATGGGCGGGCGGGATCCCGAACAGCTCTCGGGCGGCCAACAGCAGCGCGTCGCGCTCGCGCGTGCGCTGGCTCCGGGTCCGCGCCTCCTCCTGCTCGACGAGCCACTGAGCGCACTCGACGCGCGGTTGCGAACCGATCTCAGGGCGCAGATCAGGCGAATCCAGTCCGACCTCGGCGTCACGACGGTGTACGTCACCCACGATCAGGCCGAGGCACTCGCGATCAGCGACCGGATCGCGGTGTTGCGCGACGGTCGCGTCGAACAGATCGACACTCCCCGGGGGATCTACCGGAATCCGACTACCCCGTTCGTCGCCAGCTTCATCGGCGAGAACAACGTTTTCGATGCGCGCGTGCGCGAAAGCGGGGCTGAATCCACTCGCCTCGAAATCGAGGGCGAATCTATCACCGGTCCCCCGCTCGAAACCGCCGCTGAGAGCGTACTGTGCTGTGTTCGCCCGGAGGCGTTCTCGATGGACGGGGGCGAAAACCGGCTCGACGTCGCCGTCGAGAGCTGGGAGTTCCTCGGCGAGTCGGTGCGGGTCCACTGTCGCTGGCTCGGACGGGAACTCGTCGTTCGTACCTCGGACGTCCCCCACTCGGAGACGCTGACGGTCGGATTCGATCCTGAGGACGTCCACGCCATCGAAACGCGCTGAGAAACCGTTTTGTCCGTGCGAGCGATACTATCATTCATTCCAGTGATCAAGTGGCCCCACGATTTCGACTCGGGGCTCGGACTCGCCTGTCAGACGCGCGTCGAAGGTGACGCTGAGGTGGAAAAACACGGCGGGTTCTGGGGACAAAAGGTCGATACGTAGACCTCAAGCGGACACCACGATAGCGCGTGGGTGGCGGCGGAATCGACGGTAGCGGGCGTATCGAGCGATACCTGCTCGGCGTGGGTGTGCATTGCCTCGCCGACGTCGTCGTTTTCGAGTTCGATCAGGTACCGGACCGTCGGCCCGGGGGACAGATGGTCGATTACCTGACCGGCGACTCTCGTCTAGTCGTCCTCCGGAGCGAACCTATAAAGCCGGTCGCACCACCTCCTCTGGAGAGGTGTTCCGACGATGTCGTCGTCTACCTATCGTACCGTCTCTGTATTAGGCTAACCTAAAAATATGAAATTTCCGGCTGACGGCCACTAAAACGAAACGGCCACAAGGCGGCGGTGATTTTTTAGGTACTCCTAAAAAACAGTCGTTTCTCTAGATATTTGGGTATTGGAACCATCTGATGGTTCTGAGTGGTTTTCAAGGGCAACCCTTATGTCGGTGGCCGCCTTTCTCCCGAGTAGATGACGAACGACGCCGATGAGACGTTGTGGCCGCCTGCGATGTTCGCGAATCAGATGCAGGAAGCCGGCGAAGAGGCTGTCGAACGGCAACAGGAGCTGTTCACACAGTGGATGTCGGGAATGAATCCGACCGGTTCGTCGGGGATGGGCGGGCTGTCCCAGCTCTCGGCGATGAGCATGGGGGCGGCGACGTTCAAGACCCGTGTCCAGAGCGGTGGCCGGATCAGTATTCCCGACGCGGAACGAGAGGCGCTCGGAATCGACGAGGGCGACATCGTTCAAACGATCGTCATCCCCCTCAATACCAATACGGAGACCAACGATGACTGACACACTTATGACCCCGATGTTCGACGCACAGCGCACGATGATCAACCAGAGCAACGAGCTGTTCAAACAGAACCTGAAGCTCCAGCACGACGCCTTCGAGGCGTTCCGGGGCACCTTCGACACCCAGGAGTCGACCCAGCGCCGCGGGGTCGAGGCGACCCAGCGCGCGGTCGATGCCTACTTTGAGGCGATCGAGGACGCCGGCGGCGAGGCGGGCGTTCAGGAGGTCCACGAGGCCGTCGACGAGCAGTTCGACGTCCTCCTCGACCTCCACGAGCAGTCGTGGGACACCGTCGAGCAGCTCTCCGAGGAGAACGCGGCGGCCTACGAGCAGCTCGTCGAGCAACTCGAGACGATCGCCGACGATTCGACGGAGATGGCCGTCGAAGCCAGCGAGCAGGCCGAAGAACAGAGCGAGATCGCGATCGAGTCCACCGAGGACGCGGTCGAGCAGTAAGCGAACACGAACACAGCTTTTTGAGAGCGACCCCCGATACTATAACCCATGCCAGAGATGACCTCACCGATGGCCGACCCCGAACAGTGGAACGAATTCATGCAGACGATGAACCAGCAGTTCGCCCAGGCGCTCGAACAGAACGTCGAGGCCCAGGCGTCGTTCGTCGAATCGTGGGTCGACGCCGTCGAGGAGGCGACCGACCCCAAGCAGTTCGAGGACGGTGCCGAGGGATACGCGAACGCGTACACGACGTGGATGGAGGCCTCCCAACAGGCCTACGAGCGCTCGATGGACCTCGCATCGGGCGAAGAGGTCCGCCCCGAGGAGTTCCGCGACATCTGGCTCAGCGCCGCCAACGAGGCGTTCAAGGACATCACCGACACGACGGCTTTTGCTGCCGTGACCGGTAAGACCGTCGAGGAAGCCCTCGACTACCGCCAGGAGGTCGACGAGATGGCCGACGAGACACTGCATAACCTCGGATTTGCCACTAAGAACGACGTTCAGGAGGTCGGCGAGCGCCTGATCGAACTCGAGCGCCGCCAGCACGCCGTCGAGAACAAACTCGATACGGTCATCGAGCACCTCGAAGGCGAGGACGAGGAATGACCTCGAACCCGTTTACCATGGGGTTCGACCTCTATCGCCAAAGCTGGGAGCAGGCGACCGAAACGCTCGAAAAGAGCGTCGACGCGCCCGAACAGCTCGAACGGATGGCCGAGGTCGACGTCGGCCAGACCCCAAGCGAGGTCGTCTACGAGGAGAACAAACTCGAACTGCTGCATTACGAGTCCCAGACCGACGAGCAGCACGACGTCCCAATCCTCATCGTCTACGCGCTGATCAACAAGCCGTACATCCTCGACCTCCAGCCCGATCGCAGCGTCATTCGAACTCTGCTCGAGAACGGGTTCGACGTCTACATGATCGACTGGAACGAGCCATCGACGATGGACGCCTCCCTCACGCTTGAGGACTACGTCGAGCGCTACACCGACAACTGCGTCGACGTGGTGCGCGAGCGCTCGGGGCAGGACTCGATCAATCTCCTGGGGTACTGCATGGGCGGAACGATGAGCGTGATGTACGCCGCGCTCCACCCCGAGAAGGTCCGGAACCTCGGACTGATGGCCGCGGGCCTCTGCTTTACGGGGACCGGCGGCGTCCTCGAACAGTGGGGCGACGAGGAGTACTACTCGCCCGAGGCCGTCACCGACGCCTTCGGGAACGTCCCCGCGGACTTCCTCGACATCGGCTTCGCGACCATGGACCCCGTCCAGAACTTCCTCACGAAGTACGTCCAGCTCTACGACAACATCGAGGACGAGGAGTTCGTCGAGAACTTCGCGCGCATGGAGCAGTGGATCGGCGACGGTATCGACGTCGCGGGCGCTGCCTACGAGCAGTTCCTCACCGACATCTACCAGGAGAACAAGCTCGCCGAAAACGAGCTGTATCTGGGCGAGAAGCACATCGACCTCTCGGAGATCGACATGCCCCTGCTTCAGATCATGGGCGAGTACGACCATCTGATCCCGCCGGAGGCGAGCAAACCGTTCAACGATCTGGTCGCGAGCGAGGACACGACCACGATGGAGTTCCCGACGGGTCACATCGGCCTCTCCGTCTCCTCGCGGTCCCACGCCGAGCTCTGGCCGAGCGTCTGTGAGTGGTACGCCGAGCGCTCGACGGCCGAGGACGACGAGCCAGACGAGGGAGCGGAGGCCGAGCCGATCACCGAGCCCGAAGAGTCCGACGCCGCGCTCGCGGAAGACGTCGCGGGCGACGAGACGGGCACCGAGGAAGACGCCACTGTCGACCGGGAAAGCTCCGGGAGAGAACCAATGGAGGGGACCGACCTCCAGACGATCTCCGGCATCGGTCCCACGTTCGCCGGGCGTCTCGAAGACGCCGGCGTTCCGAACGTCGAGGCTCTCGCCGGGTCGGATCCCGGCGAACTCGCCGACGAACTCGATGTCACCTCGACCAACCTGGTCGAGGACTGGGTGGCCGAGGCGAGCGATAGCGTCGAAAACTGAGTCGCATCCAGGGTCGCGCCCACGATATCGATCTCTCGGGACAACACTTAGGGTGGCACGGTAGCATATCTCATTTCGGAGCGGGGCATCCGACTCCGGATTCACTATGGAACTCGAAGGTCGCACCTGCCTGGTCACAGGCTCGTCACGGGGTATCGGTCGCGGAATCGCAGGGGAACTCGCAAACGAGGGCGCGAACGTCGCCATCAACTATCGGGCCTCATCGGCCGCGGCGGAGGAGGTCGTCGACGGAATCAACACGACGGGTGGGTCGGCGATGGCGACCCAAGCCGACGTCACCGAGGAGGCGGAGGTCGCGGCGATGCACGAGGAGATCACCGACGCGTTCGGTCCCGTGGACATCCTCGTCAACAACGCCGGGATCAACGTCGACACCCTCTTCTCGGAGATGACGCGCGCCGAGTGGGATCGCGTCATCGACGTGGACCTCACGGGCGCATTCGTCTGCACCAAGGAGTTCTTCGACGACATCGCCGCCGCCGAGGAGGGACGACTGATCAACATCTCCTCGATCGTTGGCAAACAAGGGAACCTCGGACAGGCGAACTACGCCGCCGCCAAGAGCGGGATGTTCGGGCTCACACGAACGCTTGCGCTCGAACTCGCCGACAGCGGATCGACGGCCAACTGTGTCGCCCCCGGGTTCACCGAGACCGAGATGATCGAGGGGATCCCACAACAAGTACGCGAGAAGATCAAATCGGAGATCCCGCTCGGCCGCTTCGCGACCATCGAGGAGATCGCTTGCACCGTTGCGTTCGTCGCGAGTCCCAAGGCCTCCTACATCACCGGCGAGGTGCTCGACGTCAACGGCGGCATGGACCTGTAAGTCGCCCTCGTTCCGTTCGTGTCGATCCTCGTGGATACTAGGGATAGTTCCCACCAACTGGGAACTGTCGCCGGGATGTATTCGGCGTCTCGTCCAACGATCACATGTGAGATGAGCACGATGGAAACCACAACCGGAACCACGACGGAGTTCGAAAACGTGCCGACTGAGGGCATCCGCTCGCGGATCGCCGGTGTCGCCGTCGGCCTCCGCCTCCTGATGGGCTGGATCTTCCTGACGGCCGGCATCGGGAAGCTGACCGGCGAGCCGTTCGACGCCGCGGGCTACCTCGCGAACGTCGATCCGACCAGCCCCACGGCGGGGCTCTACGGGGCGATGGCCGCGAACCCGATGCTGATGGACCTGATCAACGTCGCCGTTCCGTGGGGGCAGGTCCTGATCGGGCTGGGCCTGCTGGTCGGGGGACTAGTGAGGGTGGCCGCGTTCTTCGGGGCGCTCCAGATGGCGGCGTTCTACTTCGGCAACTGGGAGCTCGCGGGCGCATACGAGGTCCTCACCGGGTTCGTCACCTCGGAGCTCGTCTACCTGGCGGTCCTCGTTGCGATCGGCGCGCTCGCCGCGGGGCGCTACTGGGGACTCGACGCGATCATCGCCCGCTACGAGCGGGAGGAGGTGCCGGTAGCCGAGCGCTACCCTCGGCTGCGATACCTGCTCGGTTGAGTGGGGACGTTCGGGTCGGCCTCCTCCTAGGAATTCGGTGTCATAACATAGCAGATATAGTCCCCCCGTGTGAGCAATCGGTATGGACCGCGTAGCGATCATCGGCGCATCGATGACCCAGTTCGGCCAGCGGGAGGGCTGGCTTCGAGACCTCCTCGTGGAGGCCGCACTCGATTGTCTCGACGACGGGGAAATCGAGGCGGGCGAGATCGAACATCTGTACGTCTCGAACATGGCCAGCGGCGAGTTCGAGGGCCAAACTGGGGCCCCGAACATGCTCGCCCACGACATCGGGGCAGTGCCCGCGTACACACAGCGAGTCGACCAGACCAGTTCCTCGGGCGGGGCAGGCACCTACGCGGCGTGGCAGTCGGTCGCGAGCGGTGCGAGCGATCTGACCATGCTCGTCGGCGGCGAGAAGATGACGCATCGCTCGACGGCCGAGGCGACCGACGTGATCGCCTCGATCACGCATCCCTACGAGTACAAACAGGGGGTCACGCTCCCCTCCTTTGCGGGATTGACCGCCCGACACTACCTCGACAAATACGACGCGCCCCGCGAGAGTTTGGGCAAGGTCGCGGTGAAGAACCACAAGAACGGCGTCGACAATCCCCACGCCCAGTTCCAGAAGGAGGTGAGTTTAGAGGAAGTCCTCGAATCGCCGATCGTCGCCGACCCCCTCCGGCTCTATGACTTCTGTCCCATTACCGACGGGTCGGGGGCACTGCTTCTGTGTCCCGAGTCGAAGGCCGAGGAGTACACCGACGACTACGCCGTGATCGCGGGCGTGGGCGGCGCGACCGACACCCACGTCGTTCACGAGCGCGAGGACCCGACCGTGATGGGCGGCGTGGTCGAAAGCGGGAAGATCGCCTACGAGATGGCCGATCTGGGCCCCGAAGACATCGACGTGGCCGAACTCCACGACATGTTCACCATCTTGGAGTTCCTCCAGAGTGAGGATCTGGGCTTCTTCGAGAAGGGCGAGGGCTGGAAGGCCGTCGAGGAGGGTGTCACGGAAAAGGACGGCGACCTCCCAGTGAACACGTCGGGCGGGCTGAAATCGAAGGGCCATCCGCTGGGAGCCAGCGGCGTCGCACAGATCTACGAACTCTACCAGCAGGTCCGCGGCGAGGCGGGACCGCGTCAGGTCGACGCCGAAACGGGCATCGCCTGTAACGTCGGCGGGTTCGGCAACTGCGTGATCACCACCATCCTGGAGGCAGCACGATGAGCATGAACGCGATCAAGTACGACGACGGCACGATCAGCTATCCCGCCCACCCGCGAGGGTTGGAGGGCGGCGAACCGGTCGAGGAGATCGACCTCACGGAGCGAGTAGCGCAGATCGTGACGTGGACGACCTCGACGGCCACCCCGCCGGGCGTGCGCCAGCCCAACCACCTCGCGATCGTCGAGTTCGAGATCGACGGACAGGTGGTCAGAGTCCTCGGCCAACTCACGACCGGCGAGGTCGAGATCGGCGACGAGGTCCGGCCGACCTACGTCGAGGAACTGCGCGAGCCGGGTGCGGGGATGCGCGAGCCCGAGAGCCAGGACTGGGACGGCTATCGGTTCGAGCCGACCCAGTAAACTCCCGTTCGAACCGACGAGGAGAGCCGGCCAAGTGATTTCGGTCGAACAGCTACTCCTCGTCGTCCGCGTCGTCCAAGTCGTCCGTTTCCTCGTCCTTGTTCTCATCGAGTTCCGCACGGATCGAGTCGAGTTCGTCCTCGACGTCTATTTCGACGCCGCCGTCGGCAGTCGAACCCGCCTGCGGGCCGCTCTCGCGCTCGACGTCGCGAGCGCGCTGGCGGTCGCGCTCGACCTCGCCGATGCGATCTGCGATCTCCTCGCGCAGGTCGCGGGCCTCCTGCAGGACGTCGCGTGCGTCGCCGTTTTCCGGAAGGGTGTCCCCGCGCGTCGCCTCCTGGAGGTCTTCAAGAACCCGGTCGAGTCGGTCGAGACTCCGGCGGCTCGCGTCCGCGGCGCGTCGGCGGGTGCGTTCGGCCTCCTCGCCGGCGGCGCGCCCCGAGTCCGCGAGCCGCAGTGCCCCCTGCAGGAGTTCGAGCGCACGGACGTTCGCCTCGAGCACCGCGATGGCCGTGGGAATGGCCTGCTGGTCGGCAAACCGGATCAGCTCGCCGGGCGTCGGCGGACGGGGCAGTCCGCCGGGACCGCGGGGCGGTCGCGGTTCGATCTCCCGGCGCAGTTCCTCCAAGGTGCGCTGGAGTTCGTCGACGCGCTCCTCCAGGTCGTCCTCGCGTGTCATACCCGTCCTTGGACGGGCGAGCGGAAAAAGGGTCGACTCAGAACGCCCGATCGTACTGGACCGGCGGCTCGACGTCTTCGCCCAACTCTTGAGCGGCGTGCAGCGTGAAGTAGGGATCGCGCAGGTGCTCGCGGCCGATGATCGTCAGATTCGCGTCGCCCTCGCGGATCAGCTCGTCGGCCTGCTCGACCTCGGTGATCCCGCCGACCGCGCCGACCGCGATGTCGGTGTCGCGCTCCTCGCTGACCTGCGCCGCGAGCGGGAGCTGGCTCGCGGAGCCCTCGTCGGGGAGCTGCTGGTCGGGGTGGAGCATCCCGCTGGAGACGTCGAGCAGGTCCGCGCCGAGGCCGTACAGCTCGTCCGCGAGCTCGACGGACCCCTCGATGGTCCACGACTCGCGCTCGGGCAGCCAGTCCGTTCCCGAGATCCGCACGAAGACGGGCTTTTCGTCGGGCCAGACCTCCCGAACCGCCTCAGTGACCTGTCGGACCAGTCGGGTTCGGTTCTCGAAGCTCCCCCCGTACTCGTCGGTGCGGTCGTTGGTCACCGGCGAGAGGAACTCGTGGAGCAGGTAGCCGTGGGCGGCGTGGACCTCCGCGATCTCGAAGCCAGCGTCGAGTGCGCGTTCGGCGGCCGCACGGTAGTCCTCGATGACGCCCTCGATGTCGGCCTGCGTCATCGCATTCTGCTCGGGCGTCTCGCCCTCGTACGGCCAGGGGTCCTCGTTCGGGGCCAGCACCTCCCAGCCGCCCTCGTCGGGCTGGAGCGGCTCGTTGCCCTCCCACGGACGGCTCTTGCTCGCCTTGCGGCCCGCGTGGGCGAGCTGAATCGCCGGAACGCTCCCCTGATCGCTGATGAACTCCGCGATCGGCGCAAGGCGCTCCTTGTGCTCGTCGCTCCAGATCCCCAGGTCTTCGGGGGTGATCCGGCCCTCGGGCGAGACCGCGGTCGCCTCGGTCATGACGACGCCCGCGCCGCCGACCGCCCGTGAGCCCAGATGGACGCGGTGCCACTCGGTGGCCAGTCCGTCGCGATCCTCACAGGAGTACTGACACATCGGCGAGACCATCACGCGGTTCGGGAGCTCCGTCTCGCGGAGCGCAAGGGAATCGAAGAGGTCTGTCATCGACCACCCTAAGGTGGCGAGGGGAAAAGGCTCCGCGGCATCGGAGGGGGTTGCCGCCTCGACGACCTTGCCGGGATCGAGGGATACCAAAGGGAGCGCGAAAAACGGAGGGCATGGCACTCAGTACCGAGGAGATCATGCAGCTCAGCCTCGACCTGGTCGGGTGGAAGAAGGTCCCCGCCGACAGTCAGGTGTACGTCCCGGGCGAGGACATCGAGAGCGCTCTCGTGGGAATCGATCTCGAGAGTCCCGAGATCCAACTCGCCGAGCGCGAGGGCTACGACCTGGCGCTCGCCCATCACCCCGTCGGCGAGAGCGCACGCCTCGATTTTTCGGCCGTTCTCTCCCGCCAGATCGAGTTCATGACTGCCCACGGCGTTCCGGAGAGCGAAGCGGAGGCGGCCGTCTCGGACCTCCGAGAGAACGTCGAGTTCGGTGCGCACAGTTCGAACTACCGCCACGACCCTAGCGTGGCCGAACTGCTCGACCAGCCCTACGTGAACATCCACCTCGCACCCGACGAGATCGGCCGCCGGCGGTTCGTCGAGGTCGCCGAAGGGATGGATGAGGGGAGCTCCGTCGGGGAGTTCGTCGACGAGTTGGAGAAAATCCCCGAACTCGATGAGGCCGCAACCGATGTGGAAGTTCGAGTCGGCGGTGAAGAAAACGACCTGGGCGAGGTCGCCGTTCACCACGCTGCGGGTACCAACGGCGGTGCGGACGTCGCATGGGCGTACTTCGAGAACGGGGTCGATACGGTCCTCTACATCCACGTCGGTGCGGGCGACGCCCGCGAACTGCGCGAGGAGTTCGAAGGGAACACCCTCGTCGTGACGGGTCACATCGCGAGCGATGCGATCGGGCTGAACGCCCTGATCGACGCCCTCGAGGAACGGGGCGTCGAGTGTACGACGATCTCGGGCTGTTCGATCGGCCGAAGGTAGATGGCTTTTGGCCGACCAAAACCTATATGCGTTTAGGCCCACCTAAGTCGATACATGGCTGTCACGGACGCGCACGACGTCGATCCGACCGACGAAAACGACGACCAGGAAGAGCCCGCCGCCATCGTCTCGGCCCTCCGTACCTCCCCTGATCGAACCGTCTTCACCGAAGACGGAAACTCCGAGGGCTGGATCGCGACCGATCACACCGTCGAGCTCTCCCGCTAGATCGGTTGGACTCTGCCGCACCTCCGGCTAGCGTAGTCCTTTCTCCACTCAAAAAACAACTGATCGAAGCTCCGGTGTATTACTCGTGGATCGCTTCCTCGACGACGAGGGTGTCGTCCTCGAGGTAGTGATGGAAGTGGTGGGCGTCGTCCTCGACGATCACGAGCGACTCGCGGAGGATCTCCTCGCTGCCGTAGTCGCCCAGATCGCCCGCGAGCTGGACGTGCTCGCGCATCCGCTCGACGGTTTCGGCGTAGATCTCCAGATCGTTCGACAGCGAAGTGCGGACGTCGTAGACGTCCTCGCCCTCGAAGTCGACGGTCGCGCGCTCTTCGAGGTTCGACGGGCCCGAAACGGGGACGCCGCCGATGGCCTGGGCGCGCTCGGCGATGATGTCCGCGCGCTCCTCTGCGTGCTCGTAGGCCTCCTCGAGGAACAGGTGCAGGTCGCGGAACTCCGCGCCCTCGACGTTCCAGTGGTGCTTCTTGAGCTGGTGGTAGATGACGTAGAGGTTCGCGAGGTCGGTGTTCAGCGCGTCGATGACCTGTTCTGCCTTCTCCGTGTCCAGCCGAATCGGGTTCTCCTCTACCTGGTCGGCCTGCTGACGGACGGATTTCTGAGTGCTCATCTCACTCCCTCCTACAACCGCCTCCCACTTAAGGATTAGGTTTATGAAAAACAGTTTTCGCCTTACCTAAAATATTATTCTCTGTTTGTCATCGGGAGACGTGGCGTTGGGAAACACATGCACATCCTATTGCGGGCGCGAACGCGAACCGTCACGGCGATCCGCTATGCCTTTGGTCGTGTCGTTTGGAGGTGGGGTATGTCGGAGCCGGACATCCTCGTCGCGGGCGAGACGCTGATCGATTTCCTGCCGAATCGACCCGGCTCGTTGCGCGAGGTCGAGACCTTCACGCGGCGGCCGGGTGGCGCGCCAGCGAACGTCGCCGTCGGCCTCGCCACGCTCGCCGAGACGCCGTGGTTCTGGACGCGCGTGGGAGACGATCCCTTCGGCGACGACCTCGTCGAGACGCTCGTGGGCCACGGCCTTCCTGACGAGTTCGTCGAGCGCGATCCGGAGACGAAAACGACCCTCGCCTTCGTCTCCCACGACGAGCACGCCGATCGGGAGTTCTCGTTCTATCGCGACGGCACGGCCGACACCCGCATGGAACCGGGTACGATCGACGACGCACTCTTGGAGCGCGTCTCGTGGGTCCATCTCGGCGGCGTGACCCTCGCGAGCGAGCCCTCGCGGGCAGCGACGCTGGACCTCGCGGCGCGCGCAAGCGAGCGCGACTGTACCGTTTCGTTCGATCCCAACGCCCGACCCGAACTCTGGGACGACCGAGCTGAGTTCGAGCGGCTGGTCGGCGAGGCCCTCGGGCACGTCGACGTCCTGAAGGCGACCCCCGATGACCTCGCCGAGGCGGGGATCGACGGCGACGGGGCCGACCTCGCGCGCGCGGCCTGCAAGCGGGGCCCGCACACGACGTTGCTGACGCTGGGTGGTGAGGGTGCGCTCGCGGTCGCAACCGAGGAGGCGCCCTGGGAGGGCAAGGCGACCCATTCGGGCTACCGGGTCGAGCCGGTCGACACGACGGGAGCGGGTGATGCCTTCACCGCCGGCGCGATCGCGGCCCTCGCCGGGGGGGATGGTCTCGCGGAAGCGCTCGCCTTCGCGAACGCCGTTGCGGCGACCACCACGACCGCCGAGGGCGCGATGACGGCGCTCCCCGACCGCGAGCGCGTCGAGCGCGTTCGGGGAGGGACGCCGGACGACGAGTGAGCACGCTTTTGTGAACCGCCGCGTAACGCCGCGTATGCACCCACGCGCGGCCGAGTTCCGCGAGCGCGCGGCCGACGAATACGACCTAGACGTCGAGATCGAGGAGTTCCCCGAGGGGACCAAAACCGCCGCCGAGGCCGCCGACGCCGTCGGCTGTGACGTCGCCCAGATCGCGAGCAGTCTGGTCTTTACCGCCGACGGCGAGCCGCTCGTGGTCGTCACGAGCGGCGCGAATCGCGTCGACGAGGAGGGCGTCGCGGCGGCGCTCGACGCCGACGCGGTCGAGATGGCTGACGCGTCGCTGATCAAGGAGACGCTCGGCTGGTCGATCGGCGGCGTCCCGCCCATCTGTCACGACACCGACGTTCCGGTGCTGTTCGACACCACGTTGACGGAGTACGGGACGGTCTGGGCCGCGGCCGGTACCCCGCAGACGGTCTTTCCGATCGATCCCGAGCGGCTGAAACACCTCGCGGACGCCGAGGAGTACGCGGTCGCCGTCTAGTAACGCGATCCCGATCGATGGCTCGGGTTATTAACATCGATATAGATAATAATAACACTTTTACGGCTCCCAGCGTACCGATAGATATGGACGAGACACGACGCCGGTTGTTGAAGGGGGGAGCGGGAGCGATCGCGTCGGCGAGCCTCGCCGGGTGCACCGACTCGCTGGGTGGCGGGGCACCGAGCGTCGGGACCGAGACGGATGGGGAGGGCGCCGCCACGGCGACGGCGGCGTTTTTCACGCTCGCGGATTTCGCGCGCAACGTCGGCGGCGACGCCCTCGCGGTCGAGAACGCGGTCCCGACGGGCCAGCACGGCCACGGCTGGGAGCCCCAGTCGGACGTAACGGTCGAGATCGTCGAGGGCGACGCGTTCGTCCACCTCGGGATCGAGGGGTTCCAACGGTGGGCCGACGACGTCGCCGGCGAGATCGAGGCGAACCACGACGACGTGGCACTGATCGCCGTTACCGAAGGGGTCGATCTCTCGGAGTACGGCGATCAGCGCCACGAGGACGGACATGGCACTGACCACGACGAGAACCACAGTCACGAGGGCTCCGGCGAGCACGACCACGGGAACGGCGACTACGATCCCCACTTCTGGATGGACCCGGTGCGGTCCCAGCAGTCCGTCGAGACCATCCGTGACGGTCTGATCAAGGCCGACGACGGCAACGCCGAGTCCTACGAGGAGAACGCCGCGTCGTACGTCGCCGACCTCGAGGAGCTACACGAACGCTTCGAGACGGAGCTCGCGGACCGCGACCACGACACCGTCGTTGTCGCCGGGCACGACTCGTATCAGTACCTCGCCGAGCGCTACGACTTCGGGATCCACACGCCCCAGGGCGTCTCGCCCGACGACGAGGCGAACCCGAACGAGATCGCCGACACGGTCGAACTCGTCGAGCGGGAGGGGATCGAGGTGATCCTCTATGACTACTTCGATGGCGACACCCTCGCCCAAACGATCGTCGAGGAGGCAGACACCGCGACCGACGTCGCGATGCTCTCGCCAACCGAGAGCACCACCGGGGAATGGGAGTCGGAGGGGCTCGGCTACGTCGGCCAGATGGAAGGGATTAACCTCCCGTCGCTCCGAGACGCCCTGGGGGCATCGTAAGTGAACGGAACCGAGTCACCAGTCATCGCCGTCGAGGACGTCACCTACTCCTACGGCGGGCGGCCGGCGGTCGAGGACGTCTCGCTGACGGTCGAGTCCGGCGAGTTCCTCGGGCTCGTCGGGCCGAACGGGTCGGGCAAGACGACACTTCTGAAGCTCATGCTGGGGCTGCTCTCGCCCGACTCCGGGAGCGTCAGGCTGTTCGACCGGCCCGTCGAATCGTTCGACGCGGGCGAGCGCATCGGCTACGTCTCCCAGCACTCGACGGGCAAGGAACGGACGATGCCGGTGACGGTGCGGGAAGTCGTCACGATGGGGCGCTATCCCCACACCCGGTTCGGGTGGCTGCGGAGCCACGACCGCGAGATGGTCGAGGAGGCGCTTTCCCGGGTCGGGATCGCGGAGCTGGCCGACCGGCGGATCAACGAGCTCTCGGGCGGGCAGAAACAGCGCGCGTTCATCGCGCGCACGCTCGCGGGCGAGGCGGACCTGCTCGCGCTCGACGAGCCGACCGTCGGGGTCGACGCCGACTCCCGGGATCGGTTTTACGACCTGCTCGACGAACTCAACGGCCAGGGGATCACGGTCATCCTGATCGAACACGACATCGGCGTCGTCACCGACCACGCCGACCGGATCGCCTGCATCAACCGGGAGCTCTACCACCACGGCGACACCGAGACCTTCGTCGAAAGTGACGCGCTCGCACGGGCCTACGGGACCAGCAGCCGAATGATCGAACACGGCCACTGATGGGGTCGAACACGCTCCAGCGGTTCGTCCTCGTCGCCTTCGGGCTCGCGGTCCTCGGGCTGTTCGTCCCGATCGCCTTCGGGCTCATGCCGCGGGTCTTTTTCGAGTCCTCCTGTAGCCTCGGCCGATCGTTCGGAACCTCGATCGCCTGTTACGGCTTCATCTGGAACGCGCTCACGACGGCGGTGTTCATCGGGATCGTCGGGCCCGTCATCGGCACCTATCTGGTCCACCGCGAGATGGCACTGATCGGCGAGACGCTCGCCCACGCCGCCTTCGCGGGCGTCGCCATCGGTACCCTGCTCTTTGCGGGCTCGGGCTGGGGAACTCCACTACTGCTCTCGGCGCTCGTCGCGGGGATCGTCGGGGCGCTCGCGGTCCAGTTCCTCGCCGAGCGGACCGGCTCGTACGGCGACGTCCCGATCGCGATCATGCTCACGGGGAGCTTCGCGGTCGGCACCCTCGTAATCAGTCTCGGGGGCGGGTTCGCGACCGTCGACATCAACAGCATCCTCTTCGGGTCGATCGCGACCGTCGACGGCGAGAACGTCCTGTTGATGGCGGTCCTGAGCATCGCCGTCGTCGGGACTGTCGCGCTGACGTACAAACCGCTGTTGTACATCACGTTCGACGAGGAGGCCGCCCGGGTCGCGCGGTTCAACGTCTCGGCGTACAACACGCTGCTGATCGTCCTGACTGCGATGGTCGTCGTCGGCTCGATGCAGATCCTCGGGGTCATCCTCGTGGCGGCGATGCTGGTCGTCCCGGTCGCCGCCGGCTCGCAGGTCACCAATAGTTTCCGGGACTCGCTGTACGCCTCGGTGGTCGTCGGCGAACTCTCGGCCGTGTCGGGCCTGCTGCTTTCGTGGCGCTACTCGCTGGCGCCGGGCGCGACGATCGTCGTCGTCGCCATCGGGATCTACCTGCTCTCGATCGCGCTCGCCGACCGAACGAACCGCACGAACGCCGGCTGACCGGGGAGCACCACGATCCGCACCCCTAAGTGCTCGACGCCGGTAGCGGGCGTATGGCGTGGTACGCGCTGCGGGCGGCCGGCGAGTCCGTGCGGGCGACGCGGGTCCTGCTCGCGAGCGCCTCGCTCGCGGCGTGGGGCCGCCTCGCAGTTCTCGTGCCGTTCGTCGGCACGCTCGTGACGCCCTTTCTCACCGATTTTAATCGGGGGCCGTCCCCGGTGGCGCTCGTCGCAAGCGCCACGGCGCCGGGACTTCTCACGGCGGCGCTCGTTGCGGCGCTCGCGCTCTTCGTGGGGGCCGTCTTCGAGTTCGTCTTCCTCGATGCGCTTCGTGGCCGGCAGATACGACTCCGCTCGGAAAGCCGGCGCCACCTCCGGTCGGGTCTAGAACTGTTCGCGCTTCGGGTCGCGCTGGCCGTCCCCGTCGGACTCGCGCTGGTCGCACCGATCGTAATCGAGGGATGGCTCGCCTTACTCCTCCCGCTCGCGGTCGTGATCAGCGCGCTCGCCCTCGATCGGTTGACGGTCGCGTTCGTCGTTCCAATCGCATTGGTCGAGGCCTGTTCGCTCCGCGAGGCGTGGCGGGCGTTCGCGCGAACGCTCCGTGCGGCTTGGCACGAATACGCGGCGTATCTACTGGTCGCGGCGACCCTCTGGGTCGCGATCGCCCTCGTCGGCGGCTTGCTCGGCGGGCTGGTGGCGGTCGCGCTGCTCGTTCCCTTTGGAATCCTCGGGGTAACGATCGACGCCGCGCTCTCGGCGCAGGGACTTTCGGGGGCGCTCGTGGGTCGAACGGTCCTCACAACCCTCTCGATCCCCTACGTTCTCGCGCTCCTGGCGGCGGTCTCGCTCGTTCACGTCCCGCTCGTCACGTACCTGCGGTACGTCGCACTGTTCGTCCTCGGCGACGTCGACGAGCGCCACGACCCGATCCCGCGGCTTCGGGCGTCGATTCGACGCGGAACGGGGACCGGACGACCCGGGCAATGACTGCAAGAGGTCCCGTCGGCACTACTGTATGGCGAGTACACCCGAAAAGGGTGGCGGCCGGTCCCGGGCATGGACGGCCGCTCGTGCCGGTCTGTCAGAGGTACCCGGCGATCTTTGTTATCCGATCGACCGTCTTTATCCCATCGACTGGAGTAACGATCCGGCCGTGTCTCCTCCCATATATGGATTTCTCTGTTTTATATATGCGAGCGCGGGCGGCAGCGATCCGTCCGGCTCGGAGCGCACCGTGGGCAGTAGACGAACCGCAGGACGAGCCGCCGTATCCGAGGGTATAATAACCCTACCGTTCGACGTGCGGGTATGGATCAGGAGCGTCCCTCCCAGGAGATCACGTCGCTCGTTGGTCGAGAGGTCTACTCGAGCAACGGCGTGTTCGTCGGCGAAATCGAGGACATCAAGCTCGATCTTGGAACGGAGATCGTCACCGGGCTCGCGCTGCGCGAACCCAACGAGGAACTGTTCGGCGCACAGATCCGCGGGACGCGCGGCGTCCTCGTTCCGTATCGCTGGGTGCGGGCGGTCGGGGACGTCGTTCTGGTGAACGACGTGGTCGAACGCCTCGTTACGCCCGAAGAGGAAGGCGAAGAAGTCGTCGCCTGAGCAGCCTACGAGCTACGACCCGTTCGAGCCCTCGCTTTCGACGCCCATCGCGGCGAACAGTTTCTTCCGAACCGCCTCCTCGGTGAGGTGCAACAGCGTCTCGCGGTTGTCCTCGTTGGTCTCGATGCCCGTGAAGATGCCAAGCGGGATCTCGACGCGTGCCTGCGTGGAGTGGCCCATCGTCTCGCCGATCTCCTCGAAGGCGTCGAGCAGCACGCGCCCGATGTTGAGCCGGATGTCCTTCGAGCGCGCTGCGAGGTAGATGGTGTTGTCCGCGATCCCGAAGACGGCGGTCGTGGTGATCCCTTCCAGATTGAGGAGGTGCTGGGCGGCCTGTTCGAGCGCCTCGCGGTCCCGGATGAATCCCGCATTCGAGACGAGGTGACTCCCCTGGACCTCGCGGTTCGTGATGGCCTCGGCGAGCACGTCGAGCGTCTCGGGGCTCATCGAGGGTGATTCGACCTGCTCTAAGGTGTCGTGGTTCGCGAACGGGTAGAGGTAGGCTGCCGCCGTCAGATCCGCCGGGGTCGTATCGCGCTTGAAGTCGAGCGTCTCGGCGCGGATCCCGTAGAGCAGCGCGGTCGCGACCGACTCGCCCAGGCTGAGGTCGAACTCCTGGATGTACTTCGTGAGGATCGTCGACGTGGAGTTCATCTGCGGGCGGATGTCGATGAAGGGGAGGCCGTCGGGCAGGTCTCGATCGATATCGATGTCGTGGTGGTCGATGAGGACGTCGACCGGCTCGTCGAACTCGACGTTCGCATCGGTCAGCATCGCGTGATCGACCAGCGCGACCGTATCGAACCCGTCGAACGCGTCGACGTCCTCGCGCGCAAGCGACGTCATCTCGACGTCGAGTAAGTTGACGAACGCGCGGTTCTCCTGATGACCCATGTCCCCAAAGTAGAAGATCTCCGCCTCGACGTCGAGGTACTCTGCGATCGCCCGCAGCGCGACCGCGCTCGCGATCGCGTCCGGGTCGGGGTTCTCGTGGGTAACGATCGCGAGTTTCTGTTCGGTGGCGGTGATGATCTCCGAGAGGTGCTGGGCGCGGTGTTCGAGCTCGCCCGATTCGAGCAGCCGGAGAGCGGACTCGGCGATGACCGCCGAGGGGTTGATGACGCTGTTGGCACCGAGGTCGGCGAGCTCGTCGCCCGAGACGGGATCGCTCGCGCGAGCGATGATGAACTGGTCGTCCCCGAGTCCGCGGACGTTCGAGACGGCGGCCTTGTTCGCCTCGACGTCCGAGGAGAGGATCAGGACTACGTCTCGGTCGGCGACGCTTTCTGCGACCGCTTGCTCGCGGATATCTCCCGCCTGTGCGTTCATGTCCCGATCCCGCAGGGTCTCGACGCGGTCCTCGTCGCGGTCGACGATCAGCACCTCCTTGCCCTGATCGAGCAGTTCGTCGGCGACCGCGTGGCCGACGCTACCACAGCCGAGAATCGCATATCGAGACATCGAGGAGATCGTGACGCCGGTACTCATCGTCCACTTCCTAGCTGCGGACCGTACTTAATCCCCTGCTTTTCGACACACGGGACGCGCCGAATCCCGGAAACATCCCCCGTACGTCGATCTATCCACTCCTCAGAAAGGGCTTCGTGACCGGTATCCCATCCTGCCCGTCCGTCAAGCGATCCCGGTCATCGGCGGTGACGGACCAGCTCCAACGGGGATGCGGTCGCCGCGAGAAGGGAAAGCCTCTTTATCCGCTCTGTGGAACTACGGGTGAGGGCCGGTAGCTCAGTCCGGCAGAGCGTCTGGCTTTTAACCAGACGGTCGCGTGTTCGAATCGCGCCCGGCCCGTTGGTCTTGTATACGTATCCGCAAGCGATGGGTGACGAACCCGAACGATTCGTAATCGATGAGTCCCGAACAACTATATCGTGCGTGATATCGTCTCGCAATGGGGATGACTGAAGTATCAGGACGGTGTATGGACTCACAGTGGATGGGGAGTCGCGGTCGGTAGGAGAGGGGAGGCCACCGGCGGAATCGACCGACAGGTCAGGATCGAGTATCGGCCGTCGGCGGTTCGTCAAGGCACTCGGCGTATCGGGACTCGGACTCGCGAGCGCCAGTCGGCTCTCGGGGCGGGAGTTCGAGGTAGCGAGCGGCGGGTCGGTCGAGATCGTCTACGCGTACGCCCGGACCGATCCCGAGGACCCGATGTCGTTGGCCCCGCGGACCAAGACCGTCGACGCCGAGTGGTACAACGAGCTACAGGCGGCGCTGTCGAACTACGACGCGATCGACTTATCCGAGATCAGCGGCGTGCTCGAGGCGGCTCTCGTCCCCGGCGACGGTGACGAAGGAAGTTCGGTCGCCGTCGGCGTGACGGACGAGGAAGTCGGCGACCGACTACGCGCCCTGCTCGACGGGGTTCCGGTCGACGGGTCGGTCGCCGAGGTGACGGCGAACGAGGGGGGTGTCGACCTCGAACCAGTCAGGGAGTTCGACCTCGACAGCGGCGTTTCGGTTCCCGGCGGGGTCGCCTGTGGGGAAACGGAGGGACTCGCGACGCTCGCGCCGGCGATCTATGACTCCGCCGACGGTCAGCGGTTCTTCGCGACCGCGGGACACCTCTACGCCGACACCGACAGCACCGAATTGACGCTCGTCTCGGCCGGCAAGCGCGTCGGTATCGGCCGGATGGCCCACCGGTATCGAGACGAGGACCTCGCGTTGATCGCTCCCATGGGCGAGTTCGCACCCGATAACGCGCTCGCCGGCGGCGCACCAAACCGAGTCGTGGGTCAGTTCACCCGTCTGGGGCTCGCGGATCTCGCGGCCCGCGATGCCGAGATCCACAAGATCGGCGCGATGAGCGGGCACACCACGGGCGAGATCCAGGCGATCGACGGCGTGACCTGCGTCTACGGTGACCCCTGCAAGCGTGGTCAGCTGAAGTGGGGCCACGAAGCGGATTTCACGGACGGCGACAGCGGGTCGGTCTCCTTCGCCCCGGACCCCGAGAACCCCGACGAGCAGGTGCTCGTCTGCGGGCTGAACAACGCCCGGACGTGGTGGCCCGGTGAGGACTACATCTGGGGGACGGGTGCATATCGCCTTCAAGAGGAGTACGGATATACCTTCTAACGGATCTTTTTCATCGTTGGGTTCGCGCTTCGCGCGAACCACTCCTCGAAAGATCTCCTCCAAAAAGCCGCGAGCGCCAACGACGCTCGCGGTCCGCACGAAATCGGCGACGATAGACCGTGTTCGAGATCAGTTCCCGACTCGGACTCGGAGACGCGCCAGCCCGTCCGCATAGATGAGCCAGTACGAGAGCGGAATCGCGAGGATCACCACCGCGACGGTGACTGGGAGCTGAGTCAACGGATCGGGAGGGAGTAGCAGCGTACCAATAGCGAACCCAATACTGACTAACACGACGTTCGTCACGAGAAATCGAGTCCAGTGGGCTTGGTTCATATATTACAAATAATACAAATGTAAATAAACCATCCGGCCGAGCCCGACGGGAGGCGAGGCGAGCCTACTCCTGTGTCGGGCTGTAGTTCGGAGCCTCGTCGGTGATGACGACGTCATGGGCATGACCCTCGGCCTGGCCCGCAGAGGAGACGCGTACGAACTCCGCGCGCTCCTTGAACTCGGGGACGGTCCCCGCGCCGACGTAGCCCATCCCGCTTTTCATCCCGCCGGTCAGTTGGTGAAGCTCGCTTTCGAGACTGCCCTTGTAGGGCGTTGCGGCCTCGACCCCTTCGGGGACGTACTCCTCTTCCTCCTCGGGGTCGTCCTTCAGGTAGCGGTCGCCGCCGCCCGAGCGCATGGCGCCCACCGAGCCCATGCCCCTGTACTGTTTGTAGCGCTTGCCGTTCATCGTGATGACCCGGCCCGGAGCTTCGTCGGTGCCGGCGAAGTAGGAGCCGAGCATCACGGCGTCGGCGCCGGCGGCGATCGACTTGATCGCGTCGCCCGAGTAGCGGATACCGCCGTCGGCGATCACGGGCACGCCACGGTCGGCGGCGACGTCCGCGACCTGCGCGACGGCGGTGATCTGGGGCATTCCCGAGCCCGAGACGATTCGGGTCGTACAGATCGAGCCGGGGCCGATCCCGACCTTGAGGCCGTCTGCGAACCCGACGATCGCTTCCGCGGCCTCGCGGGTCCCGACGTTGCCGACGACGACGTCGGCCTCAACGTTCTCGGTGATCGCGCGCGCGCTGTCGATGACGTTCAGGTTGTGGGCGTGCGCACAGTCGATGAAGAGGACGTCCGCGCCGGCCTCGTCGGCGGCGACCGCGCGTTCGTCGTCGAAGGGACCGACCGCGACGCCGACCCGCAGCCGGTCGTTTTCGTCGTGGATCGCGTCGCCGTACTCGCGGCGCTGGAGGATCCCCTGCATGGTGACGAGCCCCTGCAGGCGGTTGTCGCCGTCGACGATGGGGACGCGCTCGATCTTGTGCTCGTACATGAGTTCGAGCGCCTCGCGCGCCGAGACGTCCTCGGGGGCGGTGATGACCTCGTCGGTCATCGCCTCGCGCACGGCGTCGCGCTCGCCGACCTCGAGGTACGGCCGGATGTCGGTCCCCGAGATGATCCCGAGGACCTCCCCCTCGTCGTTGATGACGGGGGCCCCCGAGACCCCCTCGTGTTCCATCATCGCGTCGACGTCCCGTACTGTTTGCTCGGGGTTCGCGGTGACCACGTCCCGAATGATGAGTTCATCGGCACGTTTGACGCGCTCGATCGCTTCGACCATCGCGGGCACGTCCATGTTCCGATGAAGGACGCCCAGCCCACCCTGCCGGGCCATTTCGATCGCCAGATCGCTCTCGGTGACGGTGTCCATCGCCGCCGAGAGGACGGGGACGTTGAGCTCGACGTTCGTCGAGACACGTGTGGAAAGGTTCGCGTCGTCGGGTTCGACGCGGCTCTCTTTGGGTCTGAGCAGCACGTCGTCGAACGTCAGCGCTTCCGGTACGTCGAGTTTGTCGAGGAAAGCGTTACTCGCCATATAAACCGTCTGCAACGCCGGCCCAAAAGGGTTGCGAGACAAGCGACCGTTTGGGTGATGGGCCCACCCGAAAACCGTCCCGACCGCCACCGTCACGGCCGGTTTCGAACCACGGGATACCACACCAACGGAGAAACTCGTGGACGTTCGCACGGGAATGTACACCGATGACCGGACGTGCGTACTGCAGAGTGGCGACACCACCCACACAACGCTTATGAATATACATCATTGTTGTACTTAGTATGGACGCTATCAGCGCAACCCGGTGGAACGTGAGTCGACAGCGAAGCGAGTTCGACAGCACGTTCACCGGGTTCACCACTCTGATGGAGTCCAAACGATCCTGCTCGCAGTCGGGGCGCGTGAGCCGGAGATCTGGCGGTTCGTTACGCGATCGTCATGAGTAGCTCCCAGCACCCCGTCGCACTCCGGCTCGAACGGGCGCTCGGGCTTCGGGGGGCCGTCTCCGGGCCGACGAAGCTGCTCGCGATCGTGATGTTCCTCCCGCTGATCGACGGGATCTTCCCCGCACTGATCCTGGCAGGCGGGATCGACTCGATTGCGGGCATCCTGCAGGTCGGCCTGCTCGTCTTCGGTGGCAGCGCGGTGCTCGCGGTCATCCTCGCGGAGATGGACGGCTCCCCGACAGAACAGGCGAAGATCGTCCTGCTCGTCGCCGCGGGGTTGTTGCCGCTTGCGGCCTTGGAGGCCGCCCTCGCGCCGACCATCGCGAGCGTGATCGATCTCGCGATCTTCGAGCGCTTCGCCGCACTGGTCATCGCCGCCATCGCCGCCAAGACCGCGAGCGCCCGGATCGGCGAGTACCTCCCCTCGCCCGGCGTCATCGTCGGATTGGGGTTCGTCGCGAGCGTCAACCCGGCCGGCTTCGAAATCGTCCTGCTTCCGGATCCGGGGCTGATCCTCAGGGCGGTCGCGGCTGCCGGCGTCGGCGTCGCCTTCGCGCTCTCGATCGCCCTCGGAAGCCCGTGGCTGCGTCGGAACCTCGATATCGACTCGTTCCGGTTCGGGAGCGCGGTCGCCCTCGGGGTGCTTCCGCTGGCGTTGCTCGGGGTCGTCTTCGAGCAGGCCCCGCTCGCGGTACTGGTCGTCGCGGGCGTGCTCGCGTTCGATCCCGGTGCGGAGATCCACTCGGAGGAAGAGGGCGACAACGAGACCGCCGAAGCGAACTCCCGCGAGCGGCCCTACGCGCCCGACCGGGAGCGCGAACCCTGGCTGTAACGCGGCGTTTTTGTGTCGCGCGGTCGTTCTCGATCCATGAGCCAGAACCGCGTCGTCGAGGGCCGCATGGTCAACGCCGACCGCCTCGCGGAGCTTATCGAGGGCGAGCGCCCGATGGAGGCCACCGAGATCGAGGACGCCGACCGCGAATGCCCCGACTGTGGCGGGGACGTCATTCAGGTGGGATACATGCCGAGCGTCAGCGAGTTCGTTACGGGCTACAAATGCCAAGAGTGCTCGTGGAGCGAAACGGACCGCGAGTAATCGAAACCCCTTTAGGGCGGTTCGACATAGCGTGGGACGCGGGGTCGTGGCCAAGCCCGGAATGGCGACTGACTCCAGAGGTATACACTGCGGTACGCCGTGGTGTACGCGTTCGGTGACGAGACTCCAGACTGATATACAGAGCGGCCGACTGATCATCGCGCCGCGTTGACGACCCTCTGGAGTACCGAGACGCGACCGGAGATATCAGTCGATCGGGGGTTCAAATCCCTCCGACCCCATTCACATAGTAACTGTTACCCAGTATTAACTATCGATACAGATGAGAATGAATACCCGTCAGCGACCTATGGTTCCCGGAATCAGTCTTCACGACAGCTACAGCCGAACGCCGATAGGGTCGACGCTCGGTGACGTCATCACCGCAGGGGTGCTACTCGGATGGTGAACAGTCCACGACCGAGAAACGCCACGACCGACACGAACCGCGGTGCGATCGCCATCGCCATCGCGCTTGCGGGAGTCGCCATCGCCATCGGCGCGCTCGTCGTCGTTCTCGCACTCTATCTCCCCGAAGGAATCGACGCCGTTCGGAGTGCGACCGAAGCGGCCTACCGACTCGCCGAGGCCATCGAGGGGAGTGGCTTGTGACGGCGATCCAATGAACCTCGCGACGACGCGACTGCGAAGCCTTGATCCCGTCTACCGCCGTTAGACCGGGTAGTGCTCCGTGAGAGGCTCTCGTCGTACCGCGCCGGGATCGAAGCCGAGTTCGAGGCGATATCGGCGGAGGGGCACCCGCCCCACGACATCGCCGCGAGCTTCGCCGTCGGCGTGTTCATCACGGCGCTGCCGACGCTCGGGGCTGGCCTGCTGCTTTTCGTCCTCATCGCCGCCGTCTTCGAGCGGGTGAGCAAACTCGCACTCTTCGCGTCCGTACTCGTGCTCAACCCGGTCGCGAAGTGGGGCGTCTACGCCGCGAGTTTCTGGCTCGGGACCCTCCTGCTCGGTCCGGCTCCGGGGGCTCGCCGCTCGGACGTGTCGTTTTCGGCCGGCCCGGAGATCGCGACCCGGCTGTTGCTCGGCAACGCGATCCTCGCGGTGGTGTTCACGGTCGTCGGCTACCTTCTCGCGCTCCGGTTCGTCCGTGCGTGCCGACGACGCGATATCGAGGCGGCCGAACTCCTCCCTGAGGAACTCTCGGAGTGACTCGGGAGGGGAACGAAGCCGACGGAGTTGCCGATGCCGGCGGAGCGGGCCGCCGACGTCGGGTCGTAGGAGGACTGATCGCGAGTGTGCAGTGGTTTCGTGCCGGTACGTGGTTGGCGAGCGATGCGATGGGTCGGCCTGTTTCGAGTCCGTGTTCGATATCGTGTGCTGGCAGCGATGCGTTCGTCGGTCGATGCCACAGGGTCGACCCCGCCATATCCCGGTCGGGGCTGGTGCGCATGCTATGCTATGACATGGCTTGTAATAAGTCTTCTGCGGGACGGTTCCACTCTGGGGTGGCGAGAGGCCAAGTGTCATACGGGGACGATTACGGAGGGGGACTCTCACCGACCCAGTCGTCGTCCTCGATTCGGGGCGTTCCATCCGGGTGGCCGAACGCCCGCCACAGTTCCGAGAGCACCGGTTCGATCCCGTCGAGCACTGCCGAGCGCTCGCGGTCGGTGATCGAGAGCGTCCCGACCCGTGTCGAATACCGATCAAACCCGAGCGCCGGGGCGTCCTCGATCCCGTCACCGGCATCCAGCCGGGCGTCAGCGGCGTCGAGCAGCGACACCCAGACCGACGCGGTCGCCGAAAACCCCATCGTCGAGACGTGCGCCAGCGCCTCGCGGGTCGCGGCGACGACGGCGGCGTCGGAACCAGGTTCGTCCCCGTTCCCGACGGCCCGCATGGTCAGCGTTTCCCCGATACGCTCGAACAGCGCGGTCGTGACCGCCTCGTAGAGCCCGTCGGTACGCAACAGCCCGTAACCGGTGTACTCGTCCTCCATTCGGCGCTCGTAGGCGATCTTCAGGTCGGTCCGCGCGTCGACCGCGGTGGCCCCGCCCCCCGAAAGGGTGACCGGATCAGGGAGGTCGCTCGAAGCCCGACGGCGCTCGGTCGCGAAGATCCCGTTCGGAACGACGTGGAGCGCGACGATCGGTCCTTCGGGGAGGTCTGCGGCCTCCTCTCGCCTGTTTGCGATCGCGTCGAGACGCTCGTCGCGCAACTCTTCGAGAACCACGAGGTGGTCCGTGTCGAACCCGAGGTTGATGTCCAGGTGGTGTTTCGCCAGCCCCGGCGCGGTGTTGTAGAGCTCGCCGATGAGGTCCTGACGGTGATAGAGCCGGAGCCGCCAGCCGTACTCGCGGGCGATCTCGTCCTCCATGTCGAACTCCTGGAGGCCGGTCACGTCCTGGTTGGTGACGAAGACGAACAGTCCGTACTCGGTCTCACGTTCGCGTTCGATCCGTTTCGCCTTCCGTGCCGAGGAGCGAAGCGCCTCGCGCCAGTCGGGCGCGACGCTCGCACAGGCGATCCCGGGACGCGAACGCATCCAGATCCGAGCGCTCCACTCGCCCGAGCCGGCGCGAAACTCCTTGGTCCGGTAACCCCGCGAGCGCAGAAACGCCGCCGCGAGGTTCACGAACGTCGCCCCGTCGGCCACGTCGAGCGCGTATTCGAGTTCCTTCATACGCTACGTAGGATACTCGATCAGTTAACGTGGCGGGGCGACGTGCCGCCCGTCGAACGGTTCCGAAAAAAGTCGCTCAAAGGGAATTCGAACCGTACGTTCGTCGTCCTTACTCCGAATCGACCGTGAGGACGATGTCGAACGCCTCGTCGGCGGGGGCGTCCTCGGGCATGACGTAGCCCGCCGCGAACGCGGAGGCGACCGAACCGCCCGCCGCCTCGACGTCCGCGCCCAACACGGCCTCCTCGCGCTCGCCGGCCGGGTAGACACACAGCCGGTAGTCGCCGGCGGGAACCTCGGCGTAGGCCGCGTCGCCGAACTCGACTCCCTCGAAGAGGGCGTCGCCGGTTTCTGCGACCACGACGTCGACCGCGGGCGCGTCGGGCGAGGCGTGGACCGCGCGGACGCGGGCCGTTCCATCGCCGGGATCGCTGTTGTCGTCCTCCAATACTGCGAGTTCGAGGGATTGGTTCTCGTCCGCGACCTCGCCGATCGCCGCGACCGTCAGGTCAGCAGCAGGAACGTCGAGGTCCTCATCCAAGACTGCGCCATCGGGGCCTGCGCCGGCGGGCGAGACCTTCACGTTGTAGCTACCGACAGGTAGTTCAAGGTAGTCGCTGACGGCCGTGAACGGGACGTCCTCGAGAACCACCTCGTCGTCGACGAAGACGTCGACGTTCGGGGCGTCGGGCGAGAGGTGAGCCACCCTGACGTTGGCCGTCTCGCCGTCGTCCTCAGCCGCTTCGTCCATCCCCTCGTCGTGGTCGTCACCGTCGTGACTGTCGGCGCTCGCGAACCCACCAGCCAGCGTCAGTGCTGCGAGGCCGCCCCCGATCTGTACGAATCGCCGCCGTGAAACACCGGATTTCTGTGCCATCGTTGAACTCCACTCTGTAATAGGACCGACTATTGCATCAACGCCGTACCCGACTAGTCGGGTAATCCGCGATCGAAGAACTCGGCCAGCAGTTTTCGCTCGGCCGCCCGGAGGTGTTGGTGGAACGTCGAGCGGCTGATCCCCATCGAATCGGCGATCTCGTCGCCCGTGATCCGGCGGGTCGGGTCGAAGTAGCCGCTGACGTAGGCCTTCCGTAGCGACAGCAGCTGGCGATCGGTGAGTTCGGCTGCGACCGACAGACGGTACTCCTTATCGGTCTGGGGCGGCCGGTCGTGTTCGTGCGAGGAGACGAGCGTCGCGTCAGGACACGAGTCGGTCACGAGTTCGACGACCGAGCGCGAACCCACGCCGCCGGGGACGAGCAGGCGGATCCGTCCCGTGCCGCCCTCCGCGCGCATCGAGCGGATCCGAACGCCTCGATTGGCCAGTTTCGTCACGAGCGAAACGCCCGAGAGGCGGAACTCGACGAGGGCCGAACTGGCGTTCGCCGTCAGAACGGTCGCTTCGACGAGCTCCGGGTACTCAGCCGCCAGTTCGTCGACCCGCTCCGGATCGACGCCGTCGACGGTGAGAAACAACAGCGAGTCGCCGTCGGTGGCCGACCCCTCGTACTCGAACCGACAGTCCGCACGCGCCGACAGGGAGACGAAAAAGAGGTCCTCGGTACCGAGGTCGAAGGCGAGTTCGACGGCACTGTCGGCGGTCAGGATCCGCCGGCTTTCGAGGGTGTTGCACGCGTTCGCGATGGCCCGACCGATCGACTGCAGGACGACTCGCTCGTGGTCGTCGAACGTCGCCGACTGCGTCGTCCCCACGACGAGCACCCCGTAGCCCGTTTCCCCGGAGACGAGCGGGATCGCGGCGATGGTTCCTCCCATCCCGTCCGCCGCCCCCTCCAAGCCGGCGACGAACCGCGCTCTACCGGTCGAAATCGCCTCCCCCACCGGGTTCGATCGGTCCATCGGGAAGCTGGCGTCGGCGAGGTCGATCGACCCGGCCCACGTCGACGGGACGACCGCCTCGCGGGTCGGGAGACGCTCGCCGATCCAGGCCGTCTCGTAGGCGTCGTCGGTCGTCAGTCGGTCACAGACCTCCCGTTCGATCCCCTCCCGGGTGGTCGCGCCCACGAGCGTCCGGGTGATGTCCTCGAGCAGACCGTCGATCCGTTCGAGTACCTCTTCCAGCTTTCGGCGCTCGCGTTCGACCTCCTCGATTCGGCGTTCGACCTCGAACTCCGCGCGCTTTCGGGCGGTGATGTCGGTCTGGAAGCCGACGAAGTGGCTCACCTCCTCGCCGTCGTGGAGCGGGGCGATGTCGACCTGGTTCCAGAACTCCGTGCCGTCCTTGCGGTAGTTCCTGAGTTCAACGGAGATCGCCTCCCGATCCGCGATCGCCTCACGCATCGCCCGGACCGGTTCCTCGGTGGTGCCTTCGCCCTGGAGGAACCGACAGTTGGTGCCGAGCGTTTCGTCCTTCGGATAGCCAGTCAGCCGCTCGAAGGCGTCGTTGAGATAGATCAGCGGGTTGTCGGGTTCGTTCGCGTCCGCGATCGTGATCCCGATCGGGGCCTCGTCGATCGCCCGCTCGAGCAACCGATCCGTGCTCATGGCCCCACCACGAATGGAGGGTGCAAGTCACTGTCGACGCGGGACGGCGAGTGCCCGACGGCGGGCAGCGAAGCGACCGCGAACGCGCGGCGAAGACCGAATTATTTATCGGGTTACGGATGGCATACACGGACACGCTGGTGTGAGCCAGCGTGGACTACGAAGGTGGATGGGGACGAGTCGGCTCGTCCCTTCTTCTATGCCCCGTACCGCTTCCCGAGATCGCACAGCGATGCGGTTGTGCGGCGCTCGCCGGTCGAGAAACGTACCGGTTCCGTCGACGGGCGGTCGGACGACTGCTGGGATGCGGACCGGAAAGGCTATAACGAGCTATCGCCGGAGTACTCGGCATGCAGGAGGAGTTCCTCGAACTGGCGATCCATACGCTATTATTTGCCCTCTACGGCGTTCTCACCGCCGGCCTCACGGCCGTAAGCGCCCTCGTCGAGTACCGAAGCTACCTCACCGTGACCGGCGGAGATCTGTTGCTGGCGGGGTGGATGGCGGCGATCGGGGTCGTCGCGCTCACGTTCGCGTACTTCCTCCTTCGCGACAAGGCGATGATCGAGTACCGATATCTGACCGGATAGCTCCCTTAGGAACTCTTCGGCGTCTCCGTCCGCGTCAGTTCAGACCCGCCAGCGGAGCACAACGCCGTCATCGAGCCGTTCGACGGACTCGAGCGAGAGCGCCGGAAATCCCTCGACGAAGCCCTCGCCGTCGGCCAGCGTCGGCGCGTTGCGACCGCCGATGATCGTCGGTCCGACGAAAACCGATAGTTCGTCGACCAGTCCGGCCTCGAACAGCGAGGAGATGAGTTCGCCCCCACCTTCGACCATCACTCGTTCGATCCCCTCGGCAGCCAGTTGATCGAACGCCGGTTCGAGTGCGACCCGTTCGTCGCCCGCGACGATGATCCGAACGCCCCGCGCCTCGAGGCGCTCGACTCGTTCAGTAGGGGCACTCTCGCTGGCGAGCAGATAGGTCCTCGCGGCGTCGTCGGCGATTCGGGCGTCGGGTGGTGTGCGCGCCCGCGAGTCGGCGACCACGCGGGCCGGCTGGGGCGGTTCGCCGCGCTCGGTGCGGGCGGCGCTGCTGGACGCATCGACCGTGAGGTGGGGATCATCGGCCAGTACGGTGCCGATCCCGACCATCACGGCGTCGGACTCGGCTCTCAGGGAATCGACCCGATCGAAGTCGTCGGGACCGCTGATCGCGATCTGTTCGCGCCGCCGGCTGGAGAGCTTTCCGTCGGCGCTGGTCGCGGCGTTGACGAGGACGTGCATACCGGGTCTACGCGGGCGGGCGAAAACCACTTTCGGCCCGCGGGCGACCGTTTATACCCGGGGACGCTCAAGGGAGGGTGATGAGCGTAGACGAACGTGCCGAGGCGCTCGCCTCCGACCTCGGTATCGACAAAGAGGAGGTCAAGCAGGATCTCGAAAACCTCGTCTCCTACAGCGTGCCGATGGACGAGGCCGTCCAGAGCCTCCGCCGGAAGTATGGCGGCGGCGGGGGAAGCGAACCCGAATCGAAGGCGATCGGCGAGATCACCACCGGTGACTCGAACGTCACCGTCACCGCGCGGGTGCTGACCGCCGGCAAGCGGTCGATCCGCTATCAGGGCAACGAGCAGACCATCACCGAGGGGGTGCTGGCCGATTCGAGTGGGACGATCGATTACACCGCCTGGGAGGAGTTCGGCCTCTCGCCGGGCGATACGATCACCGCCGGCAACGCCGGCGTTCGGGAGTGGGACGGCCAGCCCGAACTCAACCTGGGCGAGTCGACGTCGCTCGCCTTCGAGGACGAACCCGTAGAGGTACCCCACGAGATCGGCGGCGAACGGGACCTCGAAAGCGTCGAACCCGGCGGCCGGGGACTGACCGTCGAGGCCCGCGTGCTGGAGGTCGAGACCCGAACCATCGACGGGCGGGACGGCGAGACCGAGATCCTCTCGGGCGTACTCGGCGACGAGAGTGCCCGGCTTCCCTTCACCGACTGGGAGCCCCGCGAGGAGATCCGCGAGGGTGCGGATCTACGCTTCGAGAACGTCTACATCCGCGAGTTCCGGGGTGCACCCTCCGTGAACTGCTCGGAGTTCACGACCGTTTCGGCGCTCGGGCACGAGATCTCGGTGAGCGACTCGGCGCCTCGACGGCCCATCGGCGAGGCGGTCGAAAGCGGCGGGGCGTTCGACGTCGAGTTGGTGGGGACGATCGTCGCGGTCCGCGACGGTTCGGGGCTGATCCAGCGCTGTCCCGAGTGCGGTCGAATGGTCCAGAAGGGTCAGTGTCGCAGCCACGGCCAGGTCGACGGCGAGGACGACCTCCGGGTGAAGGGAATTCTCGACGACGGGACCGGTACCGTGACCGCGATCCTGGGGACCGACCTGACCCGCGAGATCTACGGCGGGGACATCGACGACGCGCGCGAGCAGGCCCGCGACGCGATGGATCAGGAGGTCGTCGCGGATTCGATCCGCGAACGGCTCGTGGGACGTGAGTATTCGGTGAGAGGGTCGCTGAGCGTCGACGAGTACGGCGCGAACCTCAACGCAAGCGAGTTCCATGAGGTCGACGAGCCGCCGGCCGAGCGCGCGGCGGCGCTGCTCGCGGAGGTGGGTCAATGAGTTCGAACGGTAGCGAATCGGGCGGTGACTCCGGGCCCGGGGTCCGGGAGGTCGCCCATCGCCTCTTTGCCTGCGAGTTCGACGACGCCTCGCTCGAATACGCCGACAGCGACGAGGAGCGCGCCCCGAAGTACGTGATCACGCCGACGGGCGCGCGGGTCAACCGGCTGTTCGTCGTGGGCGTGCTCACCGAGATCGAGCGGGTCAACGAGGAGGTCGTCCGGGCGCGGGTGGTCGACCCCACCGGCGCGTTCGTCGTCTATGCTGGGCAGTACCAGCCCGACGCGCTGGCCTTCCTCGAACGGGCCGACCCGCCCGCGTTCGTCGCGGTGACGGGGAAGGCGAACACCTTCCGGCCCGAGGATTCGGATCGCGTCTACACCTCGGTGCGCCCCGAAAGCATCGCGGAGGTCGACGCCGAAACCCGCGACCGGTGGACGGTGGGGGCTGCCGAGCACACGCTGGGGCGGATCGACGCGTTCGCCGCCACACTCGAAGAGGAAGACTCCATCGACGCCGAGAGCGGGATCGCGCTGGCCCGCGAGGAGTACGGAACGACGCCGGCCTACCTCGCGGCGCTTCGGGAGACCGCACTCGAGGCCGCGAGGCTCGTCGCCGGCGAGGTCGAGGAGGTGACCGCACCCGCCATCGCGCCCGGCGAGGACGACGGCGGGTCGGTGGACCTCACGGCCCTGCGGACGGGATTCGACGTCGACGCGGTCGCGGAGCCCGCCGGCGAGACGACCGCCGAGGGGACCGCGAGTTCCGAAGGCGAATCGACGGCTCCGTCGACCGCCGAGACCGCGTCCGAGACGTCGGCGGACGGGCCGACGACGGACGAGCCCGTATCCGCCTCGGACGAGGACGCGACGAGCGCGACGGCCACGACCGATGACGAGGAGTCGGACGAACTCGGTGATTTCGGGGTCGAGAGCGATTCGACGCCGGAGGCGGGAGCAGGGACGGAAACGGAAACGCCGTCCGACGCCGATTCCACTCCTTCCGAGGGACCCGAATCGACCGGCGGGACCGGCGGGGAGATGTACGAGTTCGACCCCGAGGAGCGCGCGGAGGTCGAGGCCGAGTTCGACATGGACTTCTCCTCGGGCAACGAGGTCGAGGAACCCGGCGAGGCCGACATCGACGCACCCGAACCCGACGGGATCGACGAGTCGGACGCGCCCTCGGAGGCGGAAACCGAATCCGCCTCCGAGGGCGAGGAAGCGACGGCGGCACCGGAGCAGACCGGTGGCGACCCGGGCGAAGTCGAGGACTCGGACGGGGCGGACACCCCGAACGCCCCGGACGAAGACGTCGACCTCGAGGACCGCGCGATGGCCGTCATGTCGGAGCTGGCCGACGGCGACGGTGCGGATCGGGAGGAAGTGATCGAGCGGGTCACGAGCGAAACCGGCGCCGATCCCGAGGCGGTCGACGACGCCATCGAGAGCGCGCTGTTGAGCGGACGGTGCTACGAGCCCCAGGACGGCGTGTTGAAATCCATCTGATGGCGCTCGTCGAGCCGATCCCCGGCGAGCCGGCCGCGCTCGCCGATATCGACGGCGAGCGCGCGCTCGTGCTCGCGGATTTTCACGCCGGGATCGAGGTCGCGCTTCGCTACGAGAACGGCGTCGAGGTCGCGAGCCGTGCCGAACAGCGTCGCGAACACGTCCGGCGCTTGCTGGATACGACGAGCGCGGGGCGACTCGTGATCCTCGGCGATTTCATGCACTCGATCGGCGGACCCGGCGGGGCCGAACGTGGCGAGATCGAGGTCCTCCTCGAATCCCTCGCTGTTCCCGTAACGATCGTCAAGGGCAACCACGACGGCGACATCGAGTCGATCGTCGAGAACGCCCGCTCGCCCCGGACGCCCGGGTCCGTGCCGGAGGTGACGGTGACGCCCGACGGGGGCTGTCGACTCGGAAACGTGGGCTTCTGTCACGGCCATAGCTGGCCGGCGCCGGAAGTGCTCGGCGCGCGAGTGATCTGTGTCGGCCACGAACACCCACAGGTCAGGCTGACCGACGAGGTCGGCGGGAGCCGAACCGAACGGGTGTGGCTGCGGGGCTCGCTCTCCCGCGAGCCCTTCGCCGACCGGATCGAGGCGTGGAGCGACACCGATCTCGTCGTCTTCCCGGCGTTCAACGAACTGATGGGGGGAACCTGGGTCAACGTCCGCGGGGAGTTCCTCTGCCCGTTTCTGCCCGAGGGGCTCGACGGGGGGGAGGCCTACCTGCTCGACGGGACGCGTCTCGGCCTCTATCATGAGATCTGAACAGCTAGTTACGAATATTTGATACGAAATACGACGATCAGTTCTACGATCAGCCCGACGACGACGAGTAACTGTGCGATCGTGAAACCCGTATCGAGATCGCTCAGAGATGCGATGAACGCCACAACCACCGGCGAAAGGAGGTAGCAACCAGCGGTAACGAGGGTCAACGGTGTGGTAAATCGTTCGTCAGTTCGATAGATGCGGAGAAACAGTCCGCCGATCAGAACTGCCGCAACGATTACTCCAAGGAATCTGACTGGCAGTTGCCATCCGGTGAGAATATCAGTGAGCCACATGAAACTGCTAGCCAGCATTGTGACTGCGAGGACGAAATGAGAAACAATGAATACGAATTCGAGAACGTCCTCGTAGGTACAGCGACCACGTGATTGATGATCTACCATAGTTGATGGTGTATATGTGTGTGTGTGTTTGCACTATTCTATTCGACGTTGTTATCCCGCGGTTCCGAACGCTATCGATAAATCCGCGTTTACGACGGCGTCGGCAGACTGAGCGGCGTCGTGTACACCGAGTCCGAACCAGCAGCCGAGTGGACTGGCGGGATCTACCGAACGTACCGGAATACCGCCCGCCCGCTCAGCGCATAGATTCCGACAGGCAGTGCCCTTAGGTTGCTCGAATCCCTACTGAGCCCGATGAGCGAACAGCGGTCCGCGTCGGGTTCTGCGGCCTTCACACACCTCGGCAGCGAGGTCCGAGCGGCGCTCTCCGAACGGGGGTTCTCGACGCCAACCGCCCCCCAGCGCGAGGCGATCGAGCCGCTGGCTGCCGGCGAGAACGCCCTGGTGATCGCGCCCACCGGTACCGGCAAGACCGAGACGGCGATGCTGCCGGTGTTCGATTCGATCTCGCAGGCCGAGGACCGATTCGGGATCTCCGCGCTCTACATCACGCCGCTTCGGGCGCTGAACCGCGACATGCGCGAACGCCTCGACTGGTGGGGCGACCGGTTGGGAATCGAGGTCGCGGTGCGCCACGGCGACACCTCGGATTACCAGCGCCAGAAGCAGGCCAACGACCCGCCGGACGTGCTCGTGACGACCCCCGAAACGGTGCAGGCGATGCTGACCGGCTCGAAGCTTAGGAAGGGGCTCTCGGACCTCGAACACGTCGTGATCGACGAGGTTCACGAGCTGGCCGCTTCGAAGCGCGGCGCGCAGATGGCGATCGGGCTCGAACGCCTCGTCGAGCTCGCGGGCGATTTTCAACGGGTGGGACTCTCGGCGACCGTCGGCGACCCCGAGGAGGTCGCCGATTTCCTCACCGGGGGCCGACCCTGTGCGATCCGCGAGGTCGACGCGGGCAGCCGCCTCGATCTTCGGGTTCTGACCCCCGAGATCAAGCCCGGCGACGAGGGGCTCGCGAGCGAACTCGTCACCGAACCCGAGATGGCGAGCCACGTCCGAGCGATTCGAGAGATCGTCGAGGAGAATGAATCCACTCTCATTTTCGTCAACACCCGCCAGACGGCCGAGGCGCTCGGATCGCGCTTCAACGTTCTGGAGGCGAACATCGGGGTGCATCACGGCTCGCTCTCGAAGGAGGCCCGGATCGAGGTCGAGGACGCGTTCAAGGCGGGCGATCTCGACGGCCTCCTCTGTACCTCCTCGATGGAG
>NZ_RDQG01000010.1 GCF_003697815.1 Halalkalicoccus subterraneus
CAGCCCACCCGCGGGGTCGACATCGGGTCGATCGAGTTCATCCACAACCGGCTGCTCGACCTCAGAACCGACGGGAAGGCCGTGTTGCTCGTCTCCTCGAAACTCGACGAGGTCAGTCGCCTCTCGGATCGCCTCGCGGTGATGCACGACGGTGACGTGATGGCTGTCGTCGACCCCGAGGCCGTCACCGAGGAGCAGCTCGGGCTGTTGATGGCCGGCGAGCGCCCGTCCGGGCTCGACACCGAGGCGGCGCGGATCGAACGGGGGGAGACGGTATGAGACGCGCGCGAGCGCGGCCGACCCACGAACCGTCCGCGGCAACCGGACGGAGGGCCGAGGCGTGAGCGACTGGCGCGAGCGTGCCGACGCCTCGCTCGATTGGCTCGTCGACACCTCGGCCGTCCAGCGGATCCTCGTCAGCCTCACTTCTCTGGCGTTTGCCGTCCTCCTCGGCACGGTTCTGGTGTTCGTCTCGGGTTTCGTCGCCGACTGTACGGACCCCTTCATCCTGCTTCCCGGCGTCGGCTACGGCTGTTATAACCCCGTCGAGATGTACGGGACGATGTTCACCGGCGCCTTTGGCTCGCTGACGGCGCTCGGGCGCACCCTGCAGGAGACCACGCTCCTCCTGTTTACGGGCCTCTCGGTCGCCGTCGCCTTCCGCGCGGGGCTGTTCAACATCGGGACGCAGGGGCAGCTGGTGCTTGGCGCGCTCGGGGCCGCGTTGACCGTTCTCACACTCGGCGAACGCGTCCCGGGGAACGTCCTCGGTGCGCTGGTCGTGATCCCCGCCGGGGTCGTCGTCGGCGCGCTCGTCGGCGGCGCCTGGGGGGCGATCCCCGGCGTGATGAAGGCGTATGCCGACGCCCACGAGGTGATCACGACGATCATGCTGAACTTCGTGGCCACGGGCATCGCCTTCTGGGCCGTCCAGAACCACGTCGGTAACCTCGAGTCCGACTCGGTCCAGACCCATGCGATCCCCGAGATCGCGCGCCTGCCGGCGTCGATCTCCGGCGCGCGCTTCTCGATCTACGCGCTCGTCGGCGCGCTGGCGATCGCCGTCGCGATCTACCTGCTGTACACTCGCACCGTGCTCGGCTACGAGCTTCGCACCAGCGGGATCCAGGAGACCGCCGCCGAGTACGGCGGCGTCAACGCCAAGCGAAACGTCGTCACCAGCATGACGCTGTCGGGCGCGCTCGGTGGTATCGCGGGCGCGGTCTACGTGATGATGGTCCAGTACCGCTGGCAGGCGGGCATTCCCGCGCTCGGGTTCGACGGCGTCGCGGTCTCGATCCTCGCGAGCAACAACCCGTTGGGCGTGATCCCCGCGGCCCTGCTATTCGGCGGGATGAAAAGCGGGAGCGTCGCGGTCGACCTCTCGCTCGGCGTGCCAAACGAACTCGTCGAGGTCCTCAGAGGGTTGATCATCCTCTTCATCGCCATGCCGGAGTTCTTCCGGGCGCTCGGAAAGCGCGCCGGCTACGGGGCCGGAGGTGAGGCAGAATGAACGCGCCGACGGTGAGCCGGAGACAGGGACTCGCGCTCGGTGCGGTCCTCTTCGGCCTGTTCGTGTTCGCGTTCGTCGTCGACGGCGGACGCGGGCTGATCGGCGACGTCACCGGCGTCGTCAGCGCCTCGTATCTCGCCTCGGCGTTCCGACTCACGGTCCCGATCGCCTTCGCGGCGATGGGCGGCATCTTCGCCGAGAAGAGCGGCGTCATCAACATCGGTCTCGAAGGGCTGCTCATCATCGGCGCGTTCGGCGCGGTCGCGAGCCTGTGGGGCCTGTCGGCGACGCCGATCGGCCCGAACGTCTGGCTCGCGTTCCTGTTCGCGGTGCTCGCGAGCACGTTCGTCGCGCTGCTGTTCGCGATCGTCTGTATCGAGTTCAAGGCCGACCAGATCATCGCCGGGTTGGCGGTCTGGCTGATCGCGCTCGGCTTCGCGCCCTTCGCGAGCATCGTCATCTGGAACCAGACCAACAGCCCGAGCGTCGGCACGTTCTCTCCCATCGAGATCCCGGTGCTCTCGGCGCTTCCGAACGTGGGATCGCTCTTCTCGGTCACGCCGCCGGTTCTCCTCCTCGTCCTCGCGGTGCCGTTCTCGTGGTACCTCCTCAACCACACGCCGTTCGGGATGTGGATCGAGGCCAGCGGCGAGGATCCGAAATCGCTCGACACCGCGGGCATCAGCGTCCGCCACGTGCGGTATGCGGGCGTGTTGCTCTCGGGGATCTACTGCGGGATCGGCGGCGCGGGTCTCGCGTTGAACACCGGCCAGTTCGTCGGTAGCGGCGATACGATGGTCGACGGGCGGGGCTGGATCGGGCTGACGGCCTACCTGATCGGCAACTACAACCCGGTCAACGCGTTCCTCGCCTCGTTCCTGTTCGCCGGGCTCGATGCCCTCCAGCTCGAACTCCAACAGATCGCCGGCTACGACGTCTCCTCGACGCTCGTCGGGATCATCCCCTACGTCGCCGTGCTGATCGTCCTCACGCTCGTCGGACGCACCCGGATGCCCGCCGAGGCCGGCGAGCACTACGAGTCCGACGAGTAGCCGGCTGTTCGTCGGCCCAACGGGCCCGACGAAACTGCGTCTGCTCGGTTGCCGGGTGGATGAAACCCCCTCCAAACGAACCGCGACCGACCGGCTCGTGTGGATCCGGCAGCGTTTTTCTACCCCGGGGAGGATCGACCGGTATGAGTTCCGAACCCCGACGACTGCTGATCGATACCGACACCGCGGGCGACGACACGCAGGCGATCCTGCTGGCCGCGCTCTCCGATCGCGTCGCCCTCGAAGGTCTGACGATCTCTGCCGGGAACGTCCCCTTCGAGTACCAGGTCGAGAACGCGAAGTACACCCTCGAATTGGCCGATTCGACGGACGTTCCCGTCTACGAGGGTGCCCGATCACCCCTGATCAAAGATCACCTGTCAGCCGAATACGTCCACGGCGAGGGTGGACTCGGCGGCGAGCTGTTCCCCGAGACGGGGATCCCCTCGGCCGACGAGCACGCCGTCGATGCGATCGTTCGAACCGCCAGGGAGAACCCGGGCGACGTCACCCTCGCGTGTATCGCCCCATTGACGAACGTCGCGCTCGCCTATCAGCGCGAACCCGACCTCCCCGAACTCCTCGAGGAGGTGTGGGTCATGGGCGGGGCGGTCAACACGCTCGGGAACATCACGCCCGCGGCCGAATACAACTTCTGGGTCGATCCAGACGCCGCACGGATCGTCATGGATGCCTTCGAGACCACGCTCGTCGACTGGGGGGTAACGCTCCGCGATTCGCTGTTCGACGCCGAGACCTTCGACGAGATCGAAACCATCGACACGCCGCTGGCCGAGTTCTTCCTGACGATCACGGGTGCCGTCAGGGAGTTCAACCGCCAGTCCGAGCACGATTCCCTCGGTGCGGACGTGACCACCCAGCCCGATTCGCTGACGCTTGCGACGCTGCTCGAACCCGATCTGATCGAGCGCGCCGGGACGTACCACGTCGAGGTCGACGACCGGGAAGGACCCACGCGGGGCTACAGCCTCGTCGACGAACTCGGCGTCACAGACGGGCAGCCGCGAACGCGCGTGATCGAATCAATCGACGGCGAGTACTTCGAGCGCATGCTGCTCGATGCGTTCCGTCACGGGGATCCACACTACTCGTCGCGCTAAAAAAACGGGAAACGGTTGATTCGCGCTCAGTCGTCGGCGGGGCTCGCGCCCAAGCCGCCCTCGTCGGCCTGCTGTTTCGTGTGCGAGAGCTTGCCGCCGGCGGTGACGATCTCGCGCTCGCGCTCGGACGCGTCGAGGCGCGCGGTCGCCTCCCAGTCGTCGTTCACGCGGATGGTGAACTCGTTTTTGCCGGAGGCGATGGCCTCCTCGACGTCGTCGACGATCTCGATGTCGTCTCCCTGCTCGATCCTCTCGTAGGTCTCCTCGTCGATCGTGAGCGGGACGATCCCGAAGTTGAAGAGGTTCGCCTTGTGGATCCGGGCGAAGCTCTCGGCGAAGACCGCCTCGATACCGAGATACATCGGACAGAGCGCGGCGTGTTCGCGCGAACTCCCTTGGCCGTAGTTCTCGCCGGCGACGAGCACGCCGCCGTCGGCGGCCTGTGCGCGCTCGGGGAACGTGTCGTCCACCCGCGAGAGGGTGAACTCCGAGATCTTCGGGATGTTCGAGCGGTACATCAGGATGTCGCTGGAGGCGGGGACGATGTGGTCGGTCGTGATGTTGTCCTCCATCTTCAACAGCGCTTCGCCCTCGATGTGGGCGTCGAGCGGGTCCTTCAGCGGGACGTCGCCGATGTTCGGACCCTTGATGAGCTCGTCGTCGACGGCCTCCTCCGGCGGGATGAGGTCGGCCTTCGAACCCGTGTACTGATCGGGCATCTCGAAGCCGGGGTCCTCCAGATCGCCCAGCTCGTCGGCCAGATCGCGCGGATCGACGAGCTCGCCTTTGAGCGCAGCTGCGGTGGCGACCTCGGGCGAACAGAGGAAGACCGAGTCGTCCTCGATGCCCGAGCGTCCCTCGAAGTTGCGGTTGAACGTCCGCACCGAGACCGAATCGCTGCCGGGGACGTGACCGATACCGATACACGGCCCACAGGTCGACTCCGAGAAGTTGACGCCGGCGGCCATCAGTTCGGCCGTCCAGCCCTCACGGGCGAGCATCTCGCTTGCCTGTTTCGATGCGGGCGCGACGATCATGTCCGTCTTCTTGTCGACCTCGCGGCCCTCGAGCATCTTCGCGGTCGGCAGGATGTCCTCGTAGCCGCCGTTCGTACAGGAGCCGATGATGACTTGATCGACCTCGGTGCCCGCGACCTCCCGCACCGGAACGATGTTGTCGGGCATCGACGGCTGTGCGATGAGCGGCTCGAGCTCCGAGAGGTCGACCGTGATCTCGTCGTCGTATTCGGCGTCCTCGTCGGGCCCGATCTCGACGAACTCGTCCTCACGACCCAGCGCTTCGAGATACTCCTCGGTGCGCTCGTCGGTCGGGAAGATCGAGGAGGTCGCGCCGAGCTCGGTGCCCATGTTCGTGATGGTCGTCCGCTCGGGCGCGGAAAGCGTCTCGACGCCCGGGCCGGTGTACTCGAGCACCTTGCCGACGCCGCCTTTGACCGAAAGCCGGCGCAGCATCTCGAGGATGACGTCCTTCGCGGTCGCCCACTCGGGGAGCTCGCCCTCGAGACGGACGTTGACGACCTCGGGCATCTCGATGTAGTACGGACCCCCGCCCATCGCGACGGCGATGTCGAGGCCGCCCGCGCCGATCGCGAGCTCGCCGAGTCCGCCGGGCGTCGGGGTGTGGCTGTCACTGCCCAGCAGCGTCTTGCCGGGTGCGGCGTAGTTCTCCTTGTGGACGTTGTGGCAGATCCCGTTGCCGGGTCGCGAGAAATGCGCGCCGAAGGTGCCCGCGGCCGAACGCAGGAACCGGTGGTCGTCGGTGTTCTTGAAGTCGAACTGGTAGGTCTGGTGGTCACAGTACTGGGCGGCGGTCTCGGTCTGGACCTCGTCCAGATCGAGTGCCTCGAACTGCAGCCAGACCATCGTTCCCGTCGTGTCCTGGGTGAGCACCTGATCGATCTCGATTCCGATCTCCTCGCCGGTTTCGAGTTCGCCATCGAGGAGATGGTCCTCGAGAATCTTCTCCGTTAGCGTCTGTCCCATATCATCCGAAGGTCGGCCGTCCACGGATATAAATCCCGCGTGTTTCTGTACCTGATGATCGTTGTAAATCGATAGCGGCGGGGCAATTATTGCACGAATTCCGGAAGTTCGTCAAGGGTTTACCCACGGCTGGGAAACGGCTCGTATGTACCGCGACGGAGCCTTCGTCGGCGAACACGTCACTCCGACGACACACGCACAGGTCCAGCCCAACGGAGTCGACCTGACGCTCGATGCGATCTTCGAACCGCTCGAACCCGGTCGGATCACGCGAAACGACACGGAGATCGGGAAACGCCAGCGCGTCGCCAGCGAGGAACTCGACCGCAAAGTCCCCGAGACGTACTACCTCGAACCCGGCGGGTATATCGCGCGCTACGACGAGGTCATCGAGGTCCCCGAGGGCCACGTCGGGTTCGTCTACCCGCGCTCGTCGCTCATGCGAAACGGCTGTATGCTCGATACGGCGGTGTGGGACGCCGGATACGAGGGCCGCGGCGAGGGTCTTCTGGAGGTCCATCACGACATCGAGCTCGAACGCGGCGCACGAATCGCCCAACTCGTCTTCGCGAGAGCCGATCACGAGGGCACGTACGACGGATCCTATCAGGGCGAGAACCTCGCGTCGCACGATTAATTCCGTCGAAGCTTCTTCCTGTAGCGGCGAACCGACTCGTAGGGTCCGATCACGTTCCACTCGACGCCGCCCTCCTTCTCCCCGAGGAAGAACAGCTGTTCGAGCGTGCGGGCGCTTTGGGCCGAGCGAGCAGTCTCGGCAAAGACGACCTCCCCATCGAGACGCCGGGGGAACAGCAGCTGTTCTTCGGTCATCACGCGAAACAGGGCGGTGCCGTCGACCCCGAGACGATAGCCGCCGGCGGCGAAGTAGTCGGCGGTCCGGACCGCGCGGTTCGATCCGCTGACCCAGTCCAGTCCGACGGCTGGGAGCCCGTACTGTAAGGCAAGCCGGATTGCGGCGTCGATGTTCCCTGCTCTCTCACCCCCGACGGGGCCGTAGGTCAGCGAGACGCCCGACTCGAAGGGCGCGAGCAGTTCGCCGAGGAATCCGGGCGGATAGGTGCTGTCGGCGTCGATCGAGACGACGACCTCTCCGCGAGCGAGTTCGAACCCGCGATGACGCGCGTGGAGGATTCCCCGCTCGACGAAGTCCACGAGGTCGACGACCGGGTGGGACTGGGCGATTCCGACGGTGGCGTCGTCACTGTAGGAATCGAGCACGAGCACCTCGAAGTCGTACTTCTCGGGGGCGGCCGCGATCGACGCGGCGATCGAATCCAGGCAGTCGCCGATCCGTCGCTGTTCGTTCAGGCTCGGGAGTGCCACGGTGATCGGCGTCCGGTTCATGACGGCGTCGGCTGTCTGTTCGCCGAGAGGGTGGTATATAACTTGTGGCGGGACGCTTAGGTCCGAAAACGACGTAGGGCTCGCATGGGCTCGCCCCTCCTCTCCACTTTGCCGTCCGCACTCGCTCCGACGGTCTGGCTGATGGAGGCGTTCGTCGCGCTCGCGACCGGCTGGGCCGGGCTCGCGATCGTCTTCGTTTACTCCCTCGTCCTGGGCATTGTCGTCCTGCCGCTTCCGAGCGAACTCGTCCTCCTGGCCCCGATCGATCTCGGCCTCTCGAAGACGGCGCGCCTCGCGTTGACCGTCCTCGTTAGCAGTCTCGGAAAGGCCCTCGGGAGCGTGCTCGTCCTCCGGTTCAGCATCTCCGTCCGCGAATCCGATCCGGTGCGGGGGCGGATCGAACGCGTTCACTTTCGGTTCCACGAGTGGACCCGGATCGTCTCGGTCCGGATGGCCGGACGCTACGGCTATCTCGGCATGGCGCTCGTCCTCTCGATACCGCTCGTCCCCGATACGGCGTCGGTGTACGCGTTTTCGGTCCTCGAGGACGACTACCTGCGCTTTTCGATCGCGGCCTTCGCCGGCAGCGTCGCCCGGCTGCTCGTCGTCGCCCTCCTGCTCGAAGGGACGATCGGGCTCTGAACGTTTTTGGGCCCGGCCCGTGATGGGGCTGCATGAATCGCACACGCGGGATCGGCCTCTTCGTGACTGCCGGCGGGCTGGCCGGCTATCTTGTCGGCGTCCAAATCCCGTATCCCGCCCGGGAGCTCTCGCTGATCGCCGTCATGGTCGGCATCACGATCACCGCGGTCGGCGTCGACGATCCATGATCCGGGCGATCGCGGCCGACGGCTCCCGACCGACGTCGGTGAGTGCGGCCCGCGATGCCCCGGGTCCCGTCTGGGTTCGCGTCACCGACGCCGCTCCCGAGGAACTCGATCGGGTCGCGGACGCCTTCGGCATTCACTCGCTGGCCGTCGAGGACCTCTCGGGCGTGCTCCGACCGAAAACCGAGGAGTACTCCGACTACGCATTCGTCCTGTTGAAGATCGCCGAGCTCGCCGCCGGCGACACCAGCTTCGGTGACGAGCTGCTCGTCGATCCCCTCGGTATCTGCATCGGCGACGACTGGCTCGTGACGTTCTCGTTTACGACGACCGACGCCTGCGATCGGGCGTGGCGGGCGGTCGAGCGTGACGGCCGGTTGCTCGCTCGTGGGCCCGACTTCATTGGCTCCCGGATCGTCGACGGGGTCACCGACGCACTCCTCGAAACGCTCGACGCGCTCGAAGCGCGGATCGAAACCGTCGAGGAGCTCGTCGTGACCTCGACCGACATCGACACCCTCGAACGACTCAACAGCCTCCGGCGCGAGCTTCTGGGCTTTCGAAAGCTCGTCTGGCCGACCCGCGAGGCCGTCGGCGCGCTCGCGCGCGGCGATCCGGATCACGTCCGCCCGGAGACGGAGAAGTACTTCCGGGACGTCTACGACCGACTCGCCCACGTCGTCGAGCTCACCGAGACCTATCGTGACTTGGTCGGCGGGGCGCGCGACATCTACCTGAACACGCTCTCCCAGTCGACCAACGAGGTGATGAAGCGTCTCACCGTCGTCGCGACGATCGTCCTCCCGCTGACGCTCGTCACCGGCGTCTACGGCATGAACTTCGAGACCATGCCCGAACTCGCCTGGACGTGGGGCTATCCCGCCGTCCTGCTCGGAATGGCCGGAATCACGCTCGTCCTCGTTGCCTACTTCCGGAGCCAGGCCTACGTCTGATCCGAACGCCGCGAGTCCTGCCCTATTCGGATTCCTTCATACGTTCAATGCGAACTGTTATCATACTCGACGGAAGCGTTTAACTTGTTTTCCGACATATGGTTGGCTACTATCGCTGGCGGCGCCGACAGTTCCCCATCCATGTCCCCCGAAATCACCGTCTCCGTCGACCCGCACGTCCACTCCGACGGCTCCTATGACGGTCACGAGCCGGTCGAACTCGTTCTCGAACACGCCGCAGACATCGGGCTCGACGCGGTGGTGATCACCGACCACGACGAGATCGAGGAGTCGCTTCGCGCGGCCGAACTGGCGCCGCGCTACGGCCTGATCGGGATCCCGGGTGTGGAGGTCTCGACCGCCCACGGCCACCTGCTCGCGCTCGGCGTCGAGGAACTCCCCGAGTCGGGCCAGCCCTTCGACGAGACGGTCGAGGCGGTCCGCGAACTGGGTGGCGTCGCGGCCGTTCCCCACCCCTTCCAGCGCTCGCGCCACGGCGTTCGCAAGCGTCGTATCGAGGACTGCGACGCCGTCGAAGTGTACAACTCGATGCTCTTTACGGGGTATCGCAACCGTCGCGCGCGGGCGTTCGCCCAGCACCGCGGCTACCCGAAACTCGGCGCGAGCGACGCCCACTACCTGCCCAACGTCGGGCGGGCGTACACGGAGATCACGATCGAAACCGACCACGGGCTGACCGCGGCGGACGTCACTAGCGAAACCGTGATCGAGGCGCTGGCCGACGGCGCGACGCGTATTCAGGGAAAGCGCACGCCGATCCACAAGAGCACCGTCCAGTACGCGAAGGGAGCCGTGCGCAAATCGTCGTACCTGATCACCTCCCGGATGCCCGTCGTCCCGACGATCCCCGCCTCGATGGACCGGTAGCGGGCTACAGCAGGCTTTCGACGTGATCGTCGTACCCGTCGGGGACCAGTTCCCGGAGTCGGTCGGGGTCGGTCTCCTCGCCGTCGCTCACGAGATACGTCCGGCCGGGAACCGAGCCGTACACTCCTTGAAAATCGTAGACGAAACCGTACACCTGTTCGTCGGCCGGGACTTCCTCGGCCCCGGAAAGGAACGCGGTCTGTCGGCGGACGTTGTACTCGACGAGGCGGTTGATCGCCTCCGAATCGCTCGTCGCCGATTCGATGACCCCACCCTCGATCGCCTCCTCGACGACGGGGACGAGCAGTTCGATCCGTTTTCGGATGCCCGGCGGCTCCTCGCCGGCCTCCCCCTGGACGGCTCGGTAGGCCGCCGTTACGGCCCCACAGCCGGTGTGGCCGACGACGGCGGTCGTCCCCGTCTCAGTGTGAGCGATCGGGTAGAGCACCGAACCGTCGACGACGCGGTCGCCGTCGTTTTCCTCCCAGACGAGGTTGCCGATGTTGCTCGGCGTGAAGACCCAGCCGGGCTCCTCGGCGCTCCACATTCCCTCCTGGGACACTCTCGAATCCGAACAGCAGATCGAGACGAGCGCCGGCCGTTGGCCGTCTTGAACGGACTCGAAGTGGCTCTCGGAAAGCGATTCGGTGTGCGCGCGGTTCCGGTCGAACAGCGAATCGAGCGAAGCGATCGGCATGTCTCTGTCATCCTCGGCAAGGGTCAAAAACCCTTACTTCAAGCGTTCGATCAGCTCGCGAAGCGTCGCCAGATCGTACTGGCCGGGCGCGGTCGCGTTCTCGGGGACGACCGGGGCGTAGCCGATCCGCGACCCGTAGATCGGCGCGACCGCCCGCGAGTGCCGGCCCGCCTCGCCCATCGCCATCGTCGCCACGCGCCGCCCCTCGCTCGACAGCTCGTCGGTGACCGACAGCAGCGAGAGGACGTCGCCCGGATCGCTCGCCGTCACCGCTAGCTTCCCGATATCGCCGTATTCGGTTGCGCGTTCGAGCATACCCCGCATTTCGTCGGAGCTCGGTGTCCCCTCGAAATCGTGGGTAGAGGCGATCACGCTCGCCCCATGCTCACGGGCGTCGGTCGCAGCCGCCTCTCCAGCGCCGGATTCGAGGGCGGCGAGTTCGATGTCGACCGCGGCGACGCTGTCGAACTCCGCGGCCCGCCCCAGGTCGCCGAGTCGTCGCTCGCCCGCAGCCTCCCCACCCTCGTTCTCGTCCCTGTTGGTCGCGATCAGCGGGAGGTCGCCCGTATACGACGCCAGCGCGGTGAGCGGCTCGCTCGCGAGATCCATCCGAAACTCCACGCAGTCCGCGTGCTCGCGAGCCAGCGACTCCTCGCTCAGGTCGGCGGTCGCGGCGGCGAGCACGAACGACTCGAAATCGATGCTCATAGCGGGTAGAGACGCTCGATCGGTATACGACTACTCCCTTTCGGGTCGCGAAAACGGGGATTATGCGACGCCGACGCTCTCCTCGGCTTCGAGCAGTTCGTGATACCGGTTTCGGATCGTTACTTCGCTGATGTCCGCGACCTCGCTGACGGCGGCCTGCGTGGTCTTCTCGTTGGTCAGGAGCGCAGCGGCGTAGACCGCGGCGGCCGCGAGTCCGACGGGCGATTTGCCCGAGTGGACGCCCTTCTCCTTCGCGTTGCGAAGCAACTGTCGTGCGCGGTGTTCGGCCTCGTCCGAGAGTTCGAGCCCCGAAGCGAACCGGGGAACGTAGCTTTCTGGGTCGGCGGGCTGGACTTCGAGGCCCAGTTCTCGAACGACGTAGCGGTAGGTGCGTGCGACCTCGCTTTTCTCGACCCGTGAGACCTCGCTGATCTCGTCGAGGCTGCGGGGGACGCCGGCCTGGCGTGCCGCAGCGTAGACGCTCGCGGTGGCGACGCCTTCGATACTACGTCCGGGAAGCAGGTCCTCGTTGAGCGCCCGGCGATAGATCACCGAGGCGGTCTCCCGGACGTTATCCGGCAGGCCGAGTGCGCTGGCCATTCGGTCGATCTCGCCCAGTGCCTGCTTGAGGTTCCGCTCTTTGCTGTCGCGCGTGCGAAAGCGCTCGTTCCACTTGCGAAGGCGCTGCATCTTCTGGCGCTGGCGACTGCCCAGCGAGTTGCCGTAGGCGTCCTTGTTGCGCCAGTCGATGTTGGTCGAGAGACCCTTGTCGTGCATCGTGTTCGTGGTCGGGGCACCGACCCTGGACTTCTGGTCCTTCTCGCGGGAGTCAAAGGCGCGCCACTCGGGGCCACGGTCGACCGAGTCCTCGGCGACTACGAGCCCACAGTCCGCACAGACGGTCTCGCCGTGTTCGTCGTCGCTGATGAGGTGACCACCACACTCGGGGCAGTTGTGGTCTTCGCGTTCCTGCTCCTGTGTCTGTTCGTCCTCGGTCTCGCGCGCTCGTTCTCGTATGTTCTCGCTCATAGGTTCTGAGAGGGCGGGGGCTGTCCGGGCAGGGATACCTGGAAAAAACCCGGTTTACTCGTTGATATACGGTAAGTCCGAAACACACTTAGGTGTTTTGGTATCGATATCACGAACCCCACGACAGCCCTCGTACGGTTCTTCTCGCCGTTTGTAAGGAACGATTTTATGAGTCGAATCCGCCGAGGAACACAAAAGGGAACCCTGCCCGTATCGAGGGAGGGGTATGGACGTCGCCGTCGGAAGCGAGAACCCGGTCAAGCGTCGCGCGGTCGAACGGGTCTTCGAGTCCGCGACAGTCGACACACGAGCGGTGGAGTCGGGGGTCAGCGAACAGCCCATCGGTCACGTCGAGACGATCGCCGGCGCGAAAACCCGCGCCCGCGAATCGTTCGGTACCGACGTGGCCTTCGGCGTCGGTCTCGAGGGCGGCGTCGCGGAGTTCTCCTCGTCGACTGGACGGCACACCAACGGCGTCGAGGACAGGGAGTTCAACGGGGCTGACGGGCTCTTTCTGATCATGTGGGCCGCCGTCGCCGACGGCAGGCGTATCGAGATCGGTGCCGGTCCCTCGGTCCGACTGCCCGACCCGATCGCCCGCGAGGTAATCTCGGGGACCGAACTCGGGCCGTTGCTCGACGAACGACTCGGAACCGACGGCGGCGCGATCGACCCGACCTCGGACACCGGTCGGCCGTCGCCCGACGGTCCCGCCGAACGGGGTTCGACTGACGATCAGACACCCTCCGACAGTATTTCCCGCGGGCAGGGTGCCATCGGCGTGTTCACCCGGGGGCGGATCACGCGCGAGGACGCGCTCGCCAGCGCGGTCGCCTGTGCGGCCGGCCCGCTCATGAACGATTAACGAACCGTACCAACCGATCGTCCCATGGGGGGTTTCGGCCCCGAAAACGGGAGCGAAACCGTATGCAAGCGCCGGATTAACCAGCCGTACCAAACCCGCTAAAGGTGATAGCCGCGTACGAACTGGTATGAGCGCGACCACCGCGGTATCGAGCCTGAACGAGACCCAACAGCGCATCCTCCAGTACCTCCGCGAGCACGCCGACACCCGGACGTACTTCAAATCCCGGCTGATCGCTGAGGACCTCGGACTCACGGCCAAGGAGGTCGGGACGAACATGAGCGCGCTGCGGTCGGGCGAGTTCGGGCTGAGCGTCGAGAAGTGGGGGTACTCCTCCTCGACGACGTGGATGGTCAGCCAGTAACGCAGTCACGCTCTCAACGTTCGGGGACCGTCTCAGGGATCGTACCGGATCAGTTCGTCCGCCCGATCGGCGAAACTCACCGTTCGCTCGTCGAACGAATCGGCGTAGCGCACTAGCAAGGAAATGAGCGTCTCGGGTCGTTCGAGCGCGTACCCCCTCGTCCGTGTGAGCAATCCGGCCTCCTCTAGATCGGTGGCCGTGTTGCTCACCGTCGCCGTCGAGACGTCGAGGCGGTCGGCGATTCCACTCCCCGTTGTCGTCGGGTCGGCGAGGAGGGTGAGCACCATCCCGCGGGGAGTCTTCCGCCGGAGGTAGCCGAGCGCCCGGCGCTCGAACGCCGAGAACGTCTCGGACGGGAAGTATCTCCGATACTCCCCGTCCATGTGGCTTTCTATTGCGCCCGCATCGACCAGCCGGCGGAGGTGATGTTGGGTTTCGCCGGTCCCCAGCGAGAGGTCGTCGCGGATCTTCGAGAAATGCGCGCCCGGCGTCGAGGAGACGTAGCCCGCGATCGCCGAGCGGGCGTCGCTGTCGGTGCTCGACCCGACGAACGTCGCCAGCGGGCTTGCGGCTCCGAGCGCGGCAAAGCGCCGCAGCGTGGTTCGCTTGTCCCGGTCGACGGACTCTCGTCCCGGCTTACCCATTCTACCTGAGTATAGCGGAGCCGAGATAAAACAGCTTCGGCCGACGTCAGCCCGCGTTTCAGTTCGTCTCGGTTTCCGTCTCGGGTTCGGTCCCGAGGTCCTCTCGCTCCTCCCACTCCTCGTCGTCACCCTCGAAATCGTCGTCCATACCGCTGATCACTTCCTCGGAGTCCTGGATAGTGCCCATGTCCTCGCCCTCCTTGATCGCCTGGGCCTCCTGTTCCATCTCCTCGACGTCGAGGTCGGCCTCCTCGTCGATCTGGCCGAGGATCTCGTCGATGTCGTCGAGCCCGAGCATCTGTCGGGTCTCCTCGTCGAAGTCGAGGCTGTCGAGTTGGTCCTCGGTGATCTTGGTGTCGCTGCCCGTGAGGTGCTTACCGTAGCGCCCGACCAGCGACGTGAGTTCCTGGGGCATGACGAACGTCGTCGACTCGCCCTGGCCGATCGATTCGAGCGTTTCCATCCCCTTCTCGATGACCGCGCGTTCGCCCATCGATTCGGCGGATTTCGCTCTCAACACGGTCGAGACCGCATCACCCTGGGCTTCGAGGATCTGGCTCTGTTTTTCACCCTGCGCGCGGATGATGTTCGACTGTTTGTCACCCTCGGCGGTCTCGACGGCCGAACGGCGTTCTCCCTGGGCCTCGAGGATCATCGCCCGCCGTTTGCGTTCCGCGCTGGTCTGTTGTTCCATCGCGCGCTGGACGTCCTGGCTCGGGTTGACCTCACGGACTTCCACCGACTCCACTCGAATACCCCACTCGTCGGTGGGCTCGTCGAGTTCCTTACGGATCTTGGCGTTGATCTGTTCGCGCTTGCTCAGCGTGTCGTCCAGTTCCATGTCGCCGAGCACGGCCCTGAGTGTCGTCTGGGCGAGGTTCGAGACGGCCCGCTTGTAGTCGTCGACCTCGAGATAGGCCTTCTTCGCGTCCATCACCTTGATGTAGACGACGGCGTCGGCCGTGACGGGCGAGTTGTCCCGCGTGATGGCCTCTTGGCGGGGAACGTCGAGCGTCTGGGTCCGCATGTCGAAGTGGTGGGTCGCGCTGACGAACGGGGGGATGAAGTGGATCCCCGGTTCGAGGAGTTTCCTGTACTCGCCGAAGACGGTCAGCGCGCGTTTCTCGGTCGCGTCGACGATCTCGACCATCTGCCAGACGGTGACGATGGCGAGAAAGAGGAGTAACAACGCGACGAACGTGAGCGTGAGCGTCGCCTGCACCGGTACCACGGGGAACATATCGAACTGTTAGGATGTAGATACCAAAAGGATTCCCCTACCTACCAATCGACTACCACTAGCGCTCGTACTCGGCTTCCCGCTCGCCCTCGGTCGTCCCGGGGCCGTCGGCCACCCGCCCGAGGTCGAGTTCACGGTCGATCTCGTCCTCGACGACGCCCATAGATTCGACCGTGAGGACGTTGCCGCCGCCGGGGTCGATCACGAACACCTCTTCGCCCGCCTCTATTTCGCCCTCCATCGAGCGGGCGGTATAATACGGATTGAAGCCGCCGCCGGTGAGTTTGATCTGCCCGCCGGTCGGTGAGACGCGCTCGGTGACCCGTCCGGTGCGGCCCTTCAGCGAGGCCGAATCGCTCGTCCGACCGGTGCCCTTCCCGCCGTAGATGTCGAGCTCCCGGTAGGCGAACAGGGCGACGCCACCGACGAGCAACACCGTCAGTGCGAGCGCGATCGCGAGTGCCCCGCCGGCGATGAACGGGCCGAGGGCCAGTCCGACCAGCCCGGCGACCAGCAGCGCGACCCCGAGGACGATCAGGTGCGCGCCGGGCGCGAGTGCCTCCGCGATCGTGAGGAGAACCCCGACGACCAGGAGGACGAGCGGCAACGACGCCCCGAGGATCTCTACCATACCGCACGTTGGGACGCGGACCGATTAATGGTTCCGGATCAGATAAATCCCAACCCGTACGCGAGCGCGCCGAGGGCGATGAGCACGCCGAGTGCAACGAACAACGCGTTCTCGGCGTCCAGCGATCCGGGCTCGATTCGCCGATCCGGTTCCTCGTCCGACCCGTCCCCGTTTTCGCCGACCTCCTCTACCGAGTACTCCCAGTCCTCCCCGTCCTCGGGAGCGGCCATCTATCGTTCCCTCCGCGTCTGGGGCACGTCGGTCTCGCGGCGCTCGTTGGGGCTTGCAAGCTCGCCCTCGTAGATCACGCCGCGTTCGGCGTCGACCGTCGCGATCGTTCCGTCGGGGATGGCGGTGAGGTCCACGCCGCTGACCATCGGGATGCCGAGTTCGCGGGCAACCATCGCCGGGTAGCCCGTCATGCCCGACCGGCCATCGACGATCGCGCCGATCGTCGAGAGGTCGCCCTCGAACTCCGCGTCGAACTCCGCGTCGAGGGTGACGATCGAGCCGGGCTCGACGGCCGAGAGGTCGCCGTCGGGGCTGTGGACGAGGGGACCGCTGGTCCGTCCGGAGACGACGCCCGTGCCGGTGTCGATGGTCTCTGCGGCGACGTGGACCTTCAGCATGTTCGTCGTACCCGCGCCCTCGATCTCGGTCATCATCCCCGAGAGCACCACGACCGTATCGCCGCTCTCGGCCACGCCCGAATCGAGCGCGGCACTGACGGCGTTCTCGATCACGTCGTTCGCCCCCTGATCGGTAAAGGGCGCGTACTGGGCGGTGACGCCCCACGACAGGGCGAGCTGGCGGCGTACCCGCTCGGTTGGCGTCGAGGCGACGATCGGGACGCCCGGTCGGTACTTGGCCATTTTGCGGGCCGTGTAGCCGGACTCGCTGGCCGCGACGACGGCACTCGCGTCGAGGTCCCGCGCGAGATAGCGCGCCGCACGGGCGAGTGCCTCGGTTCGCGAGTCGCTCGGGGCCGGAACCCGCTGTTCGCGCAGTTCGTCGTACTCCCCGCTTCGCTCGACCTCGCGGATGATGCTGTCCATGGTGTCGACCACCCTGACTGGGTGGTCGCCGATGGCGGTCTCGCCCGAAAGCATCACCGCGTCGGTGCCGTCGAGCACGGCGTTGGCGACGTCCGAGGCCTCCGCACGGGTCGGCCGGCGGGAGTGGACCATCGAGTCGAGCATCTCCGTGGCGGTGATGACGGGTGCGCCCGCGTCCCGACACGCCCGGATGATGCGTTTCTGGATCATCGGGACGTCCTCCATCGGGCACTCCACCCCCAGATCCCCCCGGGCGACCATCACGCCGTAGGATGCGTCGACGATCTCGGGCAGGTTCTCGACGGCCCCCGCACGCTCGACCTTCGAGACGATCGGGATCGGGTCGCCGTACTCCTCGATGGTCGCGCCGACCTCGTAGATGTCCGCCGCGTCACGGACGAACGAGGCGGCGACGAGATCGACCTCCTTTTCGGCGGCGAGCTGGAGGTCCCGGCGGTCCTTCTCGGTGACGACGTCGAGGTCGAGCTCGACGCCCGGCACGTTGACGCCCTTCCGTCCCGAGAGGGGTCCGCCGCTCTCGACGCGCGCGATCACTGTATCGCCCTCGACGCCCTCGACGGTCGTCTCGATCCGGCCGTCGTCGAGCAACACCCGGTCACCGGGTTCGACGCCGGTGATGGGGATCGAGAGGCCGACCTCCTCGGGGGTGGCCTCCTCGCCCTCGACGAACCGGACCTCGGATCCCTCGTCGAGTTCGATCGGCTCGTCGAGAGGTGCGGTGCGGATCTCCGGGCCCTTGGTGTCGAGCATCACCGCGAGTGGCTCCGCGGAGGCCTCGTCGACTTCCTTGACGATGCCGATCAGCTCCGCGCGGTCCTCGAGACTGCCGTGGCTCGCGTTGAGCCGAGCGACGGACATCCCCGCGTCGGCCAACTCGCGGATCGTGCGCCGGTCGGCCGAGGCCGGCCCGAGCGTACAGACGATCTTCGCGTTTCTCATGGGGGCAGTAGACGGCAAGCCGGCAAAAAGCCCAACGGTTAGCTCGTCCGCGAGTGAGTCCTCGACCCGCCCGAACGCCTTTGGGTCCGGTCGTCAACGTCGGCGAGCCCGACATACGTTGGGGACGATACTCTTCATGCAGCTGCGTCTCCCAAGTTCAGTATGAATAGCTCGGAGGTTGGCTTTGTGTACGTTCATGGTGCAGGTCTGGATACCTGGATATGGAACGATCTCATCCAACTACAGGACACGGCTCATCTCTGCGTGTCCTTCCCCGACCGAGGAAGAGAGTCGGGCGTCCGAAATGACTTGAACTTACAGGAGTACGTCGATCACGTATGCCGGCAGATCGAAGAGTTCCCCGCTGATACCGTAATCGTCGTCTCCCACTCTGTCGGCGGAGTTATTGGGTTGGAAGCCGCCAGCAGGCTTCCCGAAAAAGTAGCGGGTTTCGTCGGGGTCTGTGCTGCTATACCGACGCCCGGAAATTCGTTCTTGTCCTGTTATCCGTTCTACCAGCATCTCGTTCAACGAGTCATCGTTCGAGTGGTCGGGACGAAACCACCCGATTCGGCCATCCGTGATTCGCTGTGTGCTGGATTATCGGAGGAGCACACGAGTCGCGTTATCGATCAGTTCACACCTGAATCACGGCGTTTGTTCACGGACGAGTGCACCGCTGCGATCCCGAACGTGCCAACCCTTTACGTCGAAACGACGAACGACAAGGAGATGTCCTCTTCGCTGCAAGACTCCATGAGTACCAATCTGAGCGCGGACGAAGTCCGTACCATCGAGTCCGGTCACATGCCCATGCTCAGCAATCCTCGAGAACTAGCAGAGGTTCTGGAGGACTTCAGAGAGGGGAGTGTCGTATAGACCCATTCGGCTCCGCTCTTTAGCCATCCGGGACCCAGTGGCACATATGGAACTGTACTGGCCGACTCAGTGAGCAACGGAAAATTCAGTGTGTAAAACCGTCGTGTAACTTTGTTGGAATAGGCCACTAGTAGACCGTCGTCAACGAGCGTCTGGATGGCAGAAAACTCCAGAAAACGCGGACTAAACCAGGATCACCTGATCTTCGTCCCCGGCTCGCTGTCGCCAAGCGTCGTCAACAGGTCCGCGTCCTCCCCCGCCGCGAGCAACATCCCATTGGACTCGACGCCGAACAGCTCCGCGGGCTCCAGATTGGCGAGGATCACGACCCGCGTACCCGGTAGGGTATCGAGGTCGTGCAGGCGCTTGATCCCGGCGACGATCTGACGGGTCTCGACGCCGATATTCACTTCGAGACGTGCGAGGTCGTCGGCACCCTCGATCCCCTCGGCGAGCTCGATCTCGCCGACGCGGACGTCGAGGTCCTGGAACTCCTCGAAGCCGATCCGGTCCTCCGAAAGCGGTTCGAGCCCGGTGGGCGCCTCGGGGGCGTCCTCCCCGCCATCGTCCACGGTCTCCTCCTCGTTCGCATCCGCGTTCGCGGTGTCGACGCGCTCTTCGAGCTTCTCGTTGAGCGCCTCGACGCGCTCGTCCTCGACCTTTTCGAACAGCGCCTCGGGCTCGCCGAAGTTCTCAGGAGGTGCGTCGAGACAGTCCTTCAGTCGAGCCCCGTGGACCGAGCCGCCCTCCTCCAACTGTGCCCAGAGGCGTTCGGCGGCGTGCGGGAGGATCGGCTCCAGCAGCACGGCGGCGGCCTTCGCGAGCTGGACGCAATCGCGGATGACCTGTGCTGCCTCCTCGGGATTCTCGTCCACCAGCTTCCAGGGCTCGTTGCGCTGGATGTACTCGTTACCGAACCGGGAGAGCCGGATCCCGGTCTGGCTGGCCTCCCGAAGCGAGTAGTCGTTCAGCCCGTCGCGGAACTCCTCCATCGCGTCGTCGATCTCCGCGAGCACCTCCTCGCTGACGTCCGCCGCGGGCGTGCCCTCGAAGTTCCGGTGGGCAAACAGGAGGGACCGGTAGACGAAGTTCCCGAAGTTCCCCACCAGCTCGCCGTTGACCCGCTCTTGGAAGCGCTCCCACGAGAAGTCGACGTCCTGCTGGAAGCCGCCCGTGGTCACGAGGTAGTACCTGAGTAGGTCGGGGTCGAAGCCCTCCGCCAGATAGTCGTCGGCCCAGATCGCCCGGTTCCGGGAGGTCGAGAACGCCTTTCCATCCAGATTGACGAACCCGCTCGCCATCACCGCCCGGGGCTCGTTGTAGCCCGCCCCGCGGAGCATCGAGGGCCAGAAGACGGTGTGGTGCTGGATGATGTCCCGACCGATGACGTGGATCAACTCCCCGTCGCCGTCCCGCCACGGCTCGGTCCAGTCGAAGACTTCCTCGCCGACCCGCTCGGAGTACTGTTTGGTGCTCGCGACGTACTCGATGGGCGCGTCGACCCAGACGTACAGCACGAGGTCCTCCTTGCCCTCGCCGGGGTACTCGATCCCCCAGTCCATGTCGCGGGTGATACAGAGGTCTTGCAGCTCGCCCTCGACCCACTCCTTTGGCTGATTACGCGCGTTGTCGGTGCCCTCCAGACGACCGAGAAAGCCCTTGAGATACTCCTGGAAGTCGGAGAGCCGCAGAAATTCGTGTTCGCGGGCGCGGTATTCGGCGGGGTTCCCGGTGATCGTGCTGACGGGGTCCTCGATCTCGCCGGGCTCCAAGTGACGCTGACAACCCTCGTCACACTCGTCGCCGCGGGCCTTCTCCCCGCAGTAGGGACAGGTCCCCTCGACGAATCGGTCGGGGAGGGGCTGGTCGACCTCGGGGTCCCACGCCACCTGGATCTCCTTCTCGTAGATGTGGTCGTTCTCGATCCACTCGCGGACGAACTCCCGGGTGAGTTCGGTGTTGGTGTCGTCGTGGGTGTGCCCGTAGTTGTCGAACTCGATGCCGAACTCGGGGAAGGTCGCCGCGTACGTCTCGTGGTACTCCAGCGCGAACTCCTCGGGCGTCACACCCTTCTTTTCGGCGTTGACCGCCACTGGGGTCCCGTGCATGTCCGACCCGCTGACGAACGCCGTTTGCTGGCCGAGGCGGCGCAGCGAGCGTGCGAGGGTGTCCCCGCTGACGTAGGTGCGCAGATGACCGATGTGCAGGTCGCCGTTGGCGTAGGGCAGCCCGCAGGTGACCACCGCGGGGTGATCCGTCGGATAGTCGTCGTGGCTCATGGTTCCCTCTGACTCGTCGTGGGCCCTAAACCCGCCGGTTTCGACCGTCGACGGATCCGTACCGTTCGGGTTCGGGGTCTATTCCTCGGTGCTACAGACCAACGTAGGGCGCTCGGCACCCATGATCACGTCCTGGGTGACGCTGCCGAACAGTGCCTTGCCGGTCGGGCTTCGCTTCCGCCCGGCGACACAGAGACAGTCGGCGTCGCGGCGCGCCGCGGTGTCGAGGATCGCCATTCCAGTGTCGCCGCCGATTCCCTCGGTCGTGACCTCGATTCCGGCCGCCTCGAGGATCGCTCGGGCCTCGACGACGGCGTCGACCGACTCGACGTCGCCGTCCTCGCTGTCGAAGACGTGGACGAGGATCGCGCTGATCTCCTCACCGCCCGGCAGGTTCACGATCGCTTCTGCCTGTGTACGCGCGCGCTCGACGTCCGTGTCCACGCCGACGACGATGGTGTACATGGTTCGTGTTTCGGACGCCAGGCCCTTACCGGTGACTGTCGAGATCGTCGAGAAAGCGCTCGAGGACCGTCCGCGTGACGTGGGGCATACAGACCACCCGAAGCTCCCCCCGTCCCGTCCGCGAGACCCGCCACCCAGCGTCGCGAAGCGTTTCGAAGAGCTCTTCGGGGAGGTCCGCCGCGACGATCGGGAGTTCGGGGTCGACGACCGCGACGCCGCGCGCTTTGAATTCCCCGGCCAGCCACTCGGCGTTCGTCGTCGCGCGCTCGTAGGTTTCGCGATAGCCGTCGGGCCACAGCGCCTCGCAGGCGGCGACCGTGCTCGCGACCCCCGCGCCGCTTCGCGTGCCCGTCAGGCTCGCTTGACCCGCCGATTCGAGGTACGGCGTTTCGACCGCGAGCGCGTCGAGGGTCTCCCGGTCGCGGGCGAGAAACCCGCCGGCGGGGATCGCCGCCCGCCCGGCCTTGTGGGGGTCGATCGTCATCGAGTCGATGTCGGCGTCCGAAAAACTCCAGTCGTGATCCGAGAAGGGAAGCAGGAACCCGCCCCATGCCGCGTCGACGTGGAACCGAGCGCCCACCGACCCGGCGATCCCCGCCAGCTCGGCGATCGGGTCGACCCGGCCGTACTCGGTTGTGCCCGCGACGCCGACCACGAGCGCCGTCTCCGCGTCGACGGCGGCCTCGACGGCCGCGAGGTCCGCCCGGCCGTCAACAGTGGGAACGAGCCGAAGCTCCACGTCGAGCAGTCCGGCGGCCTTCCGAAAACTGAAATGGGCGCTCTCGGGGGCGACGACGTTCACCTCACTGGTTCCGTCCTCGCGCGCGAGGTTTCGGGCCGCACGGAGCGCCTGGATGTTGGCCTCGGTGCCGCCGCTCGCGACGTAGCCCTGGGGGTCTTCGAGCCCGGCGATCGCGCCGAGATAGTCGATCGCTTCCGCTTCGAGGTCGGTGACGACGGGGTAGCTCGCGGGATCGCCGGGGTTGGTCGCGAGAAAGCGCTCGGCGTCCCGCCGGGCGGCCGGATGTGGCTCCGTACACATCGAGGAGAGCACCCGGTCGAACGACTGTGGCCCCGGCGCACGGTCTGCCCGCTGCATACCACCTCTGACCGGGCGAGGCGTTTAGCCGTTCTGTTCCGGCCTTCGATCAGCGGATCGAGTCCAATACCAGCTTCTGCTCGACGCGTTTTGCCTCGTGTTGGACGTCACGCACCGCGTCGATGTTCGCGCTGATCGAGCTCACACCCGTGTTGACCAGGTGTTGGACCATCCGCGGTTTCGAGCCGGCCTGCCCGCAGATGCTCGTGTTCACGTCCTTCTCACGACATTTCTCGATGGTGCTCTCGATCAGTTCCAGCACGGCGGGATGCAGTTCGTCGAAGCGGTCGGCGACGTTCTCGTTGTTGCGGTCGACTGCCAGCGTGTACTGGGTGAGGTCGTTGGTACCGAAGGAGGCGAAGTCGATGCCGGCCTCGGCCATCCCCTCGATCGAGAGCGCGCTTGCAGGCGTCTCGATCATCACGCCCCACGACCGGCGCTCGGAGTCGATACCCGCCTCCTCCATCAGGCGGCGCGCGGCGAGCACGTCCTCGGCGTCGTTCACGAGCGGGAACATGATCTCGACGTTGTCATAGCCCATCTCGTAGAGGCGTTTGAACGCCCGAAGTTCGTACGCGAAGACGTCGGGCCGATCGAGGCTCCGGCGGATACCACGATAGCCCAACATCGGGTTGTGTTCGCGGGGCTCGTCCCCGCCGCCCTCGAGTTGGCGGAACTCGTCGGTCGGGGCGTCGAGGGTTCGGACCCTGACGGGACGGGGATAGAACTCGTCGGCCACACCCCTGATCCCGTTCACGATCTCGTCGACGTAGGCCTGTTCTCCGTTCTCGGCGACGAACTTCTGGGGGGTCTTGCCCAGCGAAAGGATCATGTGCTCGATCCGCAGCAATCCGACCCCGTCCGCGCCGGTCGCTGCGGCCCGTTCTGCGGCCTCGGGGATCGAGACGTTGACCTTCACCTCGGTGGCGGTCATCGGCTTGACCGGCGTTTCGGGTCTGACGGATTCGACGGGTTCGTGTTCGGGTTCGTCGCTCGCCCGGCCGGCCTCGACGCTACCCCGTTCGCCGTCGATGGTGATCTGCTGGCCGTCCTCGATGACTTTCGTTCCGTTGCTCGTTCCCACCACGGCGGGGACGCCGAGTTCTCTAGAAACGATCGCGGCGTGGGAGGTCATCCCGCCCTCGTCGGTGACGATCCCCGAGGCGCGCTTCATCGCCGGCACCATGTCGGGCGTGGTCATCTCGGTGACGATGACGTCGCCCTCCTTGACCTTGTCGAGCTGATCCAGTTTGGTGACGATCCGGGCCGCGCCGCTCGCTCGCCCGGGGCTCGAACCCAGCCCGTGGACGAGTTCCTCGCCGTCGGTTCCGTCGCTGTCGCGTTCGTCGTACTCCAGCGAGCCGCCGTTGCCGTCGGCGATCCCCTCCATCAGCCCGGAGTCCGCCCCCTCGACCTCCTCCTCGCCGCCGGCGATCGTCGTGATCGGGCGCGACTGAAGCATGAACACCTCCCCCGAGACGATCGCCCACTCGACGTCCTGCGGGGCGTCGTAGTGGTCCTCGACGCGCTCGCCCAGCCCGATCAGCTCGGCGATCTCGTCGTCGGCGAGCACCCGCTCGTTTCGCTTTGCTTCGGGGACCTCCTCCTCGATCGTCTCGCCGCTTGCCTCGTCGCGAACGCACTGGATCTTCTTCGTCGCGATCGTCTCCTCCTCGACCGCGCCGCTCTCGCGGTCGACGACGTAGTTGTCCGGCGAAACCGAGCCCGAAACGACCGCCTCGCCGAGTCCCCAGGCGGCCTCGAGGATGATCCGCGGGTCGCCAGTCGAGGGGTGACTCGTGAACATCACGCCCGACTTCTCGGCGTCGACCATCCGCTGAACGACGACCGCGATGTTGACGTCCTCGCTGTCGAAGCCCTGCTGTTTACGGTAGTAGATCGCCCGCTGGGTGAACAGCGACGCCCAACACTCCTTGACTCGTTGGAGAAGGTCCTCCTCGGTGACGTTCAGAAACGTCTCCTGCTGGCCGGCAAACGAGGCGTCGGGCAGGTCCTCTGCGGTCGCCGACGATCGGACGGCGACGAACGGGTCGTCCTCGAACTCGGCGTAGGCCGCGAGGATCTCCTCGCGCAGTTCGTCCGGAAACGGGGTCCCGAGGACGAGTTCGTTCGCGCGTTCCTGTGCGTTCGCGAGGGCCTTCGAGTCCTCGACGTCGACGTCGACGGCCTCGTGTAGTTCCTCGTCGATCCCGGCGTTCTCGATGAACTCGCGGTAGGTCCCGGCGGTGACGATGAAGGCGGGCGGAACGGGCAGGCCCGCACCCGTCAACTCGCCGAGCGAGGCGCCCTTTCCGCCGACGATCTCGATGTCATCTGCGCCGATCTCCGCGAGCCAGCGTACTGCCATTGATGGTCGGATCGACACCGAGACGAGTAAAGAAGGTTGCGACCGACCCAAACGTTCGTGGAACCAACTATCCGGATTCGAGTAAACGAGGCGCCTTACACCTCGACGATTCCGTTCTCGTCCGCATCCGGCACCGAAAGCGTCCCCGAGAGCGCCTCGACGGCCCGCCCGCCGACGCGGACCGTCTCGTCGATCCGAACCCGAACCTCGCCCGGACGATTCACGAAATGGCCCTGCTCGAAGACCATTTCCTCCGGGACCCCGCTCTCGCCGAACGCCTCGAACTCGCGGAGATAGGCCCCGGCCGCGCCGCTTGCGGTTCCGGTCACGGGGTCCTCTGAGATCCCCGCACGGGGTGCGAACGTCCGGCCGTGGAGCGTCGCCTCGGGCGTGAGGGTGTCGAAGGTGAAGGCATAGAGCCCCATCGCACCGACCGATTCACAGAGGTCGGCGACCGCCCGGTCGTCGGGGGCGGCGTTTCCGAGGCGTTCGAGGAAGTTCACCGGGACGACCAGGACCGGAAACCCCGTCGAGGCGAGCGCAAGCGGGAGGTCTTCCCCGACGTCGGCGAGCGCGGCGGGATCGATTCCCACCGCTCGGGCCACGTCCTCGTAGGCGAGGTCGACCCGCTCGACCCGTGGATCGTCCTGGGTCATCCAGACGGTCCCGTCGGGTTCGATCTCGACGTCGAGCACCCCGACGTTCGTTTCGAGCGTGTGGGCACCCGATTCGAGCGTCCCTCGTTCGAACAGGTGGGCGTGACTCGCGATCGTCGCGTGCCCACAGAGGTCGACCTCCGTGGTCGGGGTGAAATACCGGATCCGGCGGTCGGCGCGCTCCGAGTCGCTCAGGAAGGCCGTCTCGCTGACCGCGAGTTCGCGCGCGATCGCCTGGCGCTGGTCGTCGCTCAACCCCTCGGCGTCGGGAACGACGCCCGCAGCGTTACCCGACAGCGCCTCGTCGGTGAAGGCGTCGATCAGCCACACCCGTTTGTCCATGTCCGCCTTCCGAGGGCCCGGCATTAGATCGTTTCGGGGCCCCCTTCGGGATTCGATCGGACCGCCCGGCGGACCTCCGGGACCGGGTCCAGTTCGTCATTGGTGTCCCCGAGGATCAACAGGGCGTAGTAGCGCAGATAGACCTGTATCGGTACCTGTGCGACCAGTGCGGCGATGATCATGCCGAGGACGAACAGGACCCCGAAGACGATCGCGACGGGTGCGAGGAACGCCTCGGCGAGCAACGCGGTGCCGGCGACGACGATCCCGAGGGGGATCCCCAACGCCAGCGCGACGATCGCGAGCACGATCACGAACACGATTCCCAGCGCGATGTTGAGGACGAACGCCGCGACCACGTAGGCGAGATACTGCTTCCAGTGGCCCGTGAGTGCCGGCCAGAACGCCCGCCAACCGTCGAGAACGCCCGTTTCCCGGACGAGCATGACCGGGACGATGAACGCCGTCGTCAAGGAATCGACCAGCGCCATCGCGAGGACGGAAAGGCCGGCGAGGATACCGAGGACGACCAGTATCGTGCCGCCGACCTCGGGCAGCGGCCCGGCGCCGAACGCGGACAGTCCGAAGCCCAGAAAGACGGCTGCGGGCAGAAAACCGAGGATCGAGAGGACGAGTCTGAAGCCGAGCAGGCGCAGTCCCTCGCCGAGGTAGCTCCTCGAATAGCCCCAGAAGCGGACCACGTCGGTGCGAAGCGACTGGACGAAGACGAACTCCATGAGCGCGCCGACGAAGGTGAACCCGAGGACCAGCAGGAGCAACACGCCGCCGATCAGCCCGATCGCGATCGCGTTCTCGACGACGAACGACCAGAGCGCGTCGAGGTTCGCCTCGCCTCCGGTGGGATCGGACGGCGTTCCGCCGCCACCGCCGCCCCCGAAGTTCGATCCCGTCCCGCCGACGAAGAAGACGATCACCGCGAGGACGAGCAGTCGCGTTACCGACAGCGGCGTCAGGAACTCGCGAGTCGCTGCCCACGCGTCGTCCAGGTTATCGATCGCGTACAGCGCCATACCGGCCGTTCGTCGGACTCGAGTAAAAACCCGGCGGCAAGCGGGTTCACGACCGCCCGCGAGAAGTCAGACGACTTAAATCGGGAGCGTGTCTGGACACCACCATAGCATGTCCGACCTCCCCGAGGAGTTCAACTGCACGGTTACCAACTGGGAGTACATCTACGGACTCTGCCGGGCGGTGAGCACCGAGGTCAAGCGTTCGGAGTTCGAGCCGGACGTGATCGTCGCGCTGGCGCGCGGGGGCTGGTTTGCGGGGCGCTGTATCTGTGATTTCTTGGGACTCGACGACCTGACGAGCCTGAAGATGGAACACTACGTCGGGACGGCTCAAAAGAGCGGCGAGCCCCAGATCCGGTATCCGATGCCCGAGGGATCGGTCCAGGACAAGGACGTTCTGATCATCGACGACATCGCCGACACGGGCGGGTCGATCGAACGCGCCCAGGAGTACGTCACCGATCGCGACGCGAACGAGGTCCACACCGCGACGCTTCAACTGTTGCAGACCAGCGAGTTCGAACCGGATTTCGTCGGCGAGCGCCTCGAGGAGTGGACCTGGGTCGTCTACCCGTGGAACTTCATCGAGGACATGATCGATCTGATCTCGGGGGTCATGGAACGTGCCGACGAGGAGACGCTCAGCGGCGAAGACGTCCGTCACTACCTCGCGGAGTTCCACGACGTCGAACGCATGGAGATGGAGATCGCCCAGCCAAACCGGCTCAACGAGGTGCTCGTCGAGATGGAACGGCGCGAGGTCATCGAGCGCGCCGGCAAGAACGAGTGGCGACTCTCGGACTGAGTCAGTCCTCGGCGGACGCGGTCGTCGACCCCTTTTCGACCTCGACGTACCGGTCCTTCCAGGTCCCACGTCCCCACCACGCCAGCGCCGCGAGACAGCCGACCACGTCGCCCATCACGACCGCGATCCAGATCCCCGTCTCGGCCCAGCCGGCGACGATCACCAGATAGTACGTCAGCGGAACGCGCACGGCCCAGAGCGTGATCAGCGAGAACACCATCGCGGTCTTCGTGTTGCCCGCGCCCCGGAACGTCCCGAGGATGACCTGCAGCACGCCGAGGAAGACGAACATGAACGCCGCGATCTGCAGGTACTCGACGCCGTAGGCGACCGTCGTCGCCGCGCCGGGGGTATCGGCGGTGAGGAAGACCCCGACGATGGGTTCGGGAAACAGGTACGCGATCAGCGTGAGGACGATCATCACGATCGAAACCAGTCCCATCGCCAGTTTCGAAGCTCGTGCGGCCCGGTCGGGTCGGTCGGCGCCGAGGTTCTGTCCGACGACCGTATCGAGCGCCTGGGAGAGTCCCATCGCGGGCAGGAACACGAGCGAGATCAGCCGGTTTCCCAATCCATAGGCAGCAACGATCTCCGGCGGGAAGGCGACGACTAGCGCCGTCAGCACGACGAACGCGAGCGACGAGGAGGACTGCTCGATCGCGCTCGGAATCCCCAACCCGACGATATCGCGGATGTGCTCGAACCGGGGAACGAGATCAGCGGGCAGGATGTCCGGACCGGCATCGGTGTAGAAGAGGACGTACAGTCCCAGTCCCGTGGCGACCGCCCGTGCCGCGATGGTGGCGATCGCCGCACCCTCGATTCCCATGCGAGGGACTGGGCCGATCCCGAAGATCAGCAGGGGATCGAGGGCGACGTTGACCGCGACGCTGACGACCATCACGCGCATCGGCGTGCGGGTGTTGCCGTAGCCGCGCATGATCGAGACGAAGATGAAGAAGCCGAAGAGGAAGGGCAGGCCGAGGAAGTAGATCCGCATGTAGTCGGCGGCCAGGGGAACGATCCGTTCTTCGGTCCCTGCACCCGCGGGAAACAACGAGAGCAGCCAGTCCGTCGAGAAATGGCCGAGAACGGCGAGGACACAGGCAAGCAGCGTGACGAACGCGAGGGTTTGGCCCGCGATCACGTCGGCGCTCCGGTCGCTTTCGGCACCCGTATACTGGGCGACGAGGATCGCCCCGGCAGCGGTAAAACCCCCGCCGACGGAGATCAGAAAGAAGATGAGGGGAAAGGCGAGGCTCAGCGCGCCGACGGCGTCGGCCGAGACCGCGCCCAGAAACGCCGTGTCGGCGACGTTGTACGCGACCTGCAGCAGTTGAATGACGACCATCGGCCACGCGAGGCGGACCATCGGGCGGACCAACCCGCCCTCGGTGAGCGAGCGTTCGTGAGCCGTGGACACTACTTCGAACCGAAACCGTCGGGACTATATCTGTCTTGTGGACCGTCTCTCAGACGGTTACCAGAACGAGTCGTGGAGCGCGAGGGCCTCCTCGTGACAGACCGGGCCCTCGACCTCGGTGACGCCGTCGAGGATCTCGCTCGCGCGAACGCCCGGCTCGTGACCGGTGAACTCCGCGATTTCTGCACCCGAGGTCGCGTAGACCACCCGATCGAACCCCGCGTACCGCATCCCGCCGGCGCACATCGGACACGGCTCGGCGCTGGTGTACATCGTCGTCTCATCGCGGATTTCCGGTTCGAGATCGCGCACGGCGAGGCGCGCGAGGTTCAACTCGGGATGCCGGCGTACGTCGTCCTCGGTGACGACCCGATTCGAGCCCTCCATCACGACCTCGCCGTCGTGGACGAGCACCGAACCGAACGGGTTATCGCCGCGTTCCGTCGCCTCGCGGGCCAGTTCGATCGCCCGGCGCATGAAGCGTTCTTCGGACATACGGGAGGGTCGGTCCGACGGCAGGTGGTCGTTCCGGTCGGATCCAGCACGGTTTTGTAGCCGCTCGCGAGAAAACGGGGTATGATCGGCTTCATCGGCGGCAGCGGTATTTACGAGGCCCTGCCACTCGAGAACACCCGGGAGGAACACGTCGAAACGCCCTATGGCGACCCCAGCGCGCCCGTGACGATCGGCGAGTTCGGAGAGACGGGTACAGAAGTCGCCTTCCTTCCCCGGCACGGTTCGGACCACGGGCGCTCGCCGACGAACCTGCCCTACCGGGCGAACGTCTACGCACTCAAAACCGTGGGTGTGACCCACATCTTCGCCTCGAACGCCGTCGGATCGCTGAAGGAGGACCTCGAACCGGGGACGCTCGTGATCCCCGATCAGATCGTCGACCGCACGCGCCACCGTGAGATGACCTTTTATGGGGATGGGATCGTCGTCCACCAGTCCTTTACCTCCCCCTACAGCCCCGAACTCGTCGACCACCTGACCGGAGCCGCGACGAAGGCGACCGGCGCCGAGGTCTCGAAGGGCGGCACCTACGTCTGTATCGAGGGGCCCCAGTACTCGACGAAGGCCGAAAGCGAGTTCTATCGATCCCAAGGCTGGGATCTAGTCGGTATGACCGCGATCCCGGAGGCGAAACTCGCCCGTGAAGCCGAGATCGCCTACGCCACCGTCGCGGGCGTCACCGACTAC
>NZ_RDQG01000011.1 GCF_003697815.1 Halalkalicoccus subterraneus
GACGCCGATGATCGAGGGATCGGCCATCGGGTTTCTGAAAAAACCCTGCATCACCGTCCCCGCAGCCGCGAGCGCGAAGCCGACGACCGCCGCGAGGACCACTCTCGGGAGTCGGATCCGCATGACGATCGTCTCGTGGGTTTCCGGCACCGCGAAGTCGAACGCGGGAGTCCACTCGACCCGCGGGAGCGGAACGGAAAGCGGTCCGATTCCGGCCGGACTCGCCGGCCCGATCCCCGCGGGAAGTGCCACCGCATTGAGCAGCACCTTCGCCACGACGACCGGGTCGACGCGGACGGGGCCGAGCGCCGCGCTGAGGAGGATCACGACGACGAGCAGCACACACAGTCCCGCCGACCACGCCCCAGTCTCGATGCGTCGCGTCACGGTAGCAAGTGAATTTGCTTTAGGTAAATACTTATTGAACAAGTGCCCACACAGGTTCGTGAATCGAGTGTTTACCGTCGTCGTGGCGCTGTTGGTGCTCACGTCGACGTTCGGAATCGGGGCGGTCGGCGCACACGACGGTGTGGCGGCGGCCCAATCGGAGATCGAGTGTGAGTTTCCCGCGACCGTAACCGACGCGACCGGCGAGGAGATCACCGTCGAGGAGGAGCCCGAACGCATCGTCGCGATGCAGCCGAGCGACGCCCAGATGCTCTGGGAGATCGGTGCCCGTGAGAAGGTCGTCGGGATGCCCGTCGGCCAGTACACCGAGTACCTGGAGGGCCACGACGAGCCCACGGACATCACACAGGACGACGGGTTGACGGTCAACACCGAGCAGGTCGTCGATCTCGAACCCGACGTCGTCTTCGCCTCGTCGGTCGCCGACGAGGAACAGGTCGCACAGCTCCGCGACGCCGGTATCACCGTCTATCAGGTCGGGGACGCGACATCGATCGACGACGTGCGCGAGAACACCGAGACGTTCGGCCAACTCAGCGGCGAGTGTGCGGGCGCGGCCGAAACCCTCGACTGGATGGACGAGGAGATCGGCGCGATCGAACGGGCCGTCGAGGGTGAGGACTCCCCCACGGTCCTGTTCGCGATGGGTGACGGCTTCACTGCGGGTGAGGGAACCTTCATCGAGGACGTGATCGAAACCGCGGGCGGCGAGAACCTCGGGAGCGAGGCCGGTATCGAGTCCTACGGACAGATCAGCGAGGAGGTCGTGCTCAGCGAGGATCCCGACTGGATCGTCTACCCCGACGGTAACTTCGAGGAGCCGCCCGTGAGCGATCAGGTGCTCCAGAGTACGACCGCCGGCCAGGAGGACCAGGTCTTCGCCGTTAACGCCAACCAGATGAACCAGCCCGGCCCGCAGGTCGTCTACGCGATCGACGCGCTCGCCGAGACGTTCCATCCCGACGCCTACGAGGCCATCGGGAACGACACTGCGGCCGCCAACGACTCGACCAACGAGGCCGCCGGCAACGATTCGACCGACGCCGCGGACGGCTCCGGCGGCGAAGACCAGCCCGGCTTCGGCGTCGTCGCCGCGCTCGTCGCGCTGGCGGCCGCGGGTCTGCTCTTCTTCCGCCGGCGATAGGTCGGAAGGCGTTTTATTCTCGGCCCGTCGAGAACCGGTATGGTCGAAAACGTGATCTGGCCCGCCTATCTCGACGCCGACGTCTCCCGGTCGAAGGGACGGCGCGTCCCGCTCGACATCGCCATCGACGAGCCGACGGTCGAGGAGATCGCCGCCGCCGCCCAGCAGGTGGGCTACGACGCCGTCATCGAGCGCGATCAGACCTATCCCCGCGAGTACGAGCGGAGGGGGAGAGTCCTGATCAAGGACGCCGACGACGCCTCGAAGAACGACCTCGTCCAGGCTATCGCCGCCTACGTGACGGCGCTGCGGGAGTGAGACGATGAAGCGCGTCGGCGAGGTCGTCAGAACGGCACAGGGGCTCGCGATCGTTCGCTGTCCCGAGGACAGTCGGCCCGATATCGGCACCGTGGTGCTCGACGAGAGCCTCTCGAAGGTGGGTCGCGTCGTCGACGTCTTCGGGCCCGTTTCTCATCCCTACGTCGCGGTGACGCCCGACGATCGGTCGGCGCTGGCGGGTCTGCTCGGCGGAAAACTGTACGCCCGCTGAACGGGAACGAAACCCCGAAGGTCCGTCGGGCGGATCGTGAGGCATGGACCAGCGTTCCCACGTACTGGCTGCGGTCGCCGGTACGGTCGCCCTCTTCCTCTCGATCCAGCTCGGCGCGCTCGCGCTGGTCGAGCCCTTCCAGTCGGCGGGACTGCAGGCCGTCGAAAACCCCGACGACCCGACGAACTCCCTCCTGTATATCGGCGCGATCCTCGTCGCCACGGGAGTGATGCTCGCGGCGTTCAAGTTCGACCTCCAGTGGCTGATTCGGGGGCTGGTCGTTCTCGCCAGTGTGTTCCTCTCGTGGTACGTCCTCGTCGTGGTGCTCCCGGCACCCGTGGTCATCGGCGGCGTCCACGTCCCCGCCGCGCTCGGCGCGCTCGCGGTCGGTGCCGGTCTCACGCTCTACCCCGAGTGGTACGTCATCGACGCCGCGGGCGTGATCATGGGTGCGGGCGCGGCGGGGATCTTCGGGATCACCTTCGGGATCTTCCCCGCGATCGTCCTTCTGGTCGTGCTCGCCGTCTACGACGCCATCAGCGTCTACGGTACGAAACACATGCTCTCGCTGGCCGACGGCGTCATGGAGATCAAGCTCCCGGTTCTCCTCATCGTTCCCGTTTCGGTCGGCTATTCGTTTCTCGAGGAAGCACCGACGGGGGACGATGAGGAGAACCGGGAAGACGGAACCACCGGGAGCGACGATCGGGACGCCTTCTTCATCGGGCTCGGGGACGCGGTCATTCCCACGGTCCTCGTCGCGAGCGCGGCGTTTTTCGTCCCCACACCGTCCCTCTCGATACCGGGGGTCGCGCTGACGGTTCCCGCGCTCGGCGGAATGATCGGCACCCTCGCCGGACTGCTCGTGTTGCTGTGGATGGTGCTTCAGGGGCGGGCCCACGCCGGGCTCCCTCTCCTCAATGGGGGGACCATCGCCGGCTATCTGGCGGGTGCGCTCGCGAGCGGGCTGACGCTCACACAGGCGATCGGGCTCTGAACGGTTCAAAGCCCGGCACGGAAACGCCGCTTGGCTCGATCCCCCTTGCGATCCGCACGAGCCGACGGCCCGTCCGAGCGCGCAACGTATATCTATATACGACTATTGACTACTCGATAGACATGTGGCGAACCGCGGCCCGTCGCGACCGGCGGGCAACGACCAGGGATAACTAGCGATGATCGAGGGGGCACTGGCAGAGATCGGTCTCGAGGTACAACGACTGTTCGTAGCGGTCGCGCTGGGGCTGTTCCTCGGGCTCGAACGCGAGTGGTCACAGAAGTCCGCGGGCATCAGGACGTTCTCACTGGTCACGCTTGCGGGGTCGGTGTTCGTCATCGTCGGCAGCGACGGCCTGTTGGTCGTCGGCGGCGTCCTCGTAGTCGTCCACGGGGCGTTTCTGGGCGTGAAGGGGCTCGCGGACGATGAGGGGCTGTACCTGACGACCTCGATCTCGATGTTCGTCGCCTACGGCGTTGGGATCCTCGTCGCGAGCGGCTACGTCCTCGAAGGGGTCGTGGTCGCGTTGCTGTCGTCGCTGCTGCTCGTGTTGAAGCGCGAGCTCCACGAGTTCGCCCGCGAGCTCTCGAAGGAGGAGGTCAAAAGTGCGAGCGAGCTCGCGATCCTCGCGTTCGTCATCTACCCGCTGTTACCGACCGAGAACATGGGGCCATGGAACGCGGTCGACCCGCGGACCGTCTGGCTGCTCGTGATCGCGATGAGCGCGATCGGCTTCGTCAACTACGTCATCATCCAGAAGTTCGGCAGTCAGGGCGTCGGCATCAGCGGCTTCTTCGGTGGACTGGTCAACTCCACGGCGGCCGTCGGCGAGATCGCCTCACGGGCGCGCACGAGCCAGGATTTCACCGGGCTGGCCGTCGGCGGGATCCTGCTCGCCGACGCCGCGATGGCGTTTCGGAACCTCCTGATAATCGTCGTGTTCGTCCCCGAGCTGGCGTTCGTCATCGGGATTCCACTGGCTGCGATCGCGCTGGCCGGGATCGCGCTGTCGCTGCTGATGAGCGACTGGGACGTCGAACTCGAAACGGAGTTCGAATCGCCCTTCAGCCTGAGCAACGCACTGAAGTTCGGCACGCTGTTTCTGGTCGTTCTGATCGCGTCGGCCGGCGCCCAGGAGCTATTCGGCTCGACGGGATTTCTCGCGACGAGCTTCTTCAGCGGCCTCGTCTCGAGCGGGTCGGTGGCGACGACCGCGGTCGTCCTCGTCCAGTCGGGTCAGCTCTCGACTAACGTGGCCGCCGCCGGCGTGCTCGCCGGGACGGTCGCGAGCATCCTCGTCAAGATCGCGCTCGCAGCCTCCATCGAGCGCTCGATCGTCCGGCCGGTCGTTCGGGGAAGCGCCGCGTTGATCGCTGTCGGCCTCCTCTCGATGGGCGCCGCGCTGGCGTTCGCGTGAGGAGAGGGCCTCCCTCAGCGACCGGGCATCGCCTCGCTGGCGGGTGTGAACTCGATTTCCGTCCCGAGACCCGCTTCGCGTGCTCGCTCGTAGAGCATGTGGGCCGCGGCGACCGTCTCGATCCCGGTGCCGCCGCTGTCGAAGACGGTGATCTCCTCTGTGCTCTCGCGGCCCGAAACGTCCCCTGAAATCACCTCCCCGAGTTCGCCGTGGACGTGATCCGGACCCACGACACCCTGTTCGATGGCGGCCATCAGCGAGCCGGCGTCCCGGTCCATGCGGGCCCGAAGGTCGAGCACGTACTTCGCGCGCGAAACCGTCGTCGCGTCGAGTTCGTGCTTTCGGGTGTCGTACTGGCCCATCGCGGTGACGTGCGTGCCGGGTTCGAGCAACTCGCCGTCGAACACGGGATCCGAGGCGTTCGTCGCCGTGATCACGACGTCCGCGCCAGAAACGGCGTCGGCACTCGTTTCGACCGCCTCGACCGTCGGGTCGACGATCGCGTCCATCTCGTCAGCGAACGCCTCGCGGTTCTCGCGGGTCGTCGAGTACACTCGAACTGAATCGAACTCGCGGACGGCGGCGGTCGCACGGAGCTGGCCGCGGGCCTGTGCGCCGCTGCCGATCAGCCCGAGCGTGCTCGCGTCCTCACGGGCGAGCGTGTCGACGCCGACCGCGCCCGCCGCCCCCGTCTTGAACGGGTTCAGGTACGCGCCGTCGAGCAGCGCCAGCGGTTCGCCGCTCTCTGCGTCGAACAGCGGCGTGACGAACCAGGCATCACGCGCACCGAAGCCGGCGCCGTAGGTGTACCCACCCATGACGCCGGTTTCGGGGAGGATCGCCATGTAGCCCGTCAGCATCCCCGGCGGATCGTCGTTTCGGAGTTTGGTCCGGGGCTCGGCGGCCGCGCCCGCCCCGCGCTGGCGGTAGCCCTCGCGGACGGCGTCGACGTAGTCCTCGGGATCCGCCAGATCGACGAGATCGTCGCTCGTCAGAAACAGTGTATCGGTCACGAACGGCCGTTCGGCCGCCGGCGAGAAAACAGTTCGTGGTCTATTCGGTCGATCGCTTCGAGGGGCCGGTCGGCTGTGCGGTCGGGCCCTCGGGCTGGTTGACGAACAGTGCATGGCCGATCAGGACGATGGCGACCGCGGCGGCGGCCGGAACGGCCAGCGCGAGATCGACGCCCAGCACAGTCAACGTTCCACCGATACCGAACAACGCGAGCGGGATGAGTCCGAGGATCAAATCGTAGTAAGACGCCATAATGTATCTGGATGTATGGACCCTATCAGTATAATTGTTTTGACTAACAGTTGAATAGCCCCTTGATAACTCTGTAGTAATCTGTGAATAACATATTTAAAACTTTTTTATAAGTTATTCATGGTTACGCAGCGTGCTTCGCTTAGACCGACTGACTCCGCTGGTGGAGGCGGGTTGGAGGAAAGTCGAAAAGCCAATCGAACGACTGTCTGACCGACGCCAGGGTTCTATCCGCGGCGCGAGAGCGCGGTTACCAGCACGCGCCACGGGAGCAGCGTCACGAGACCGGTGGCGACGGTGACCAGAACGAACGTCGGCGGTGCGCCGCCGACGAGCCACGGGGTCGCGCGCAGGCCAACGCCGATCAGCGCGGCGACGAGCCAGGCGATCCCCACCGCGAGGAGGGTTTCGACGAACGACTCCCGGATGCGGGCGGTGTAGACGCCCACCATCGGGGCGACGAGCAGCCAGCCGAGCAGGAACGGGACAACGGTTTCCGCGGTGTAGGGGAGATCGGCGAGCGGGTCAGTGCCGTGCGTGATCAACCCGTAGGAGAGCTGTGCGGCGATGATCGCGAGATCGCCGAAGAGGACGAACAGGGTCGCCGCCGAGCGATCGAACCGAGTGACTCCGGCCATGAATCGCCCTTCTTCGGGCAGGGGTATGTGTTCCCCGGTTTCCACACCGCTCAACACGGCGGGCGATCAACGGAGGGTATGGAGTCCGAACTGCTCGGCTGGCCGCCCGACGGGCCGAAACTCGAACTCGACTACCGGACGTTCAGCTACGCCGGGAAGTTCGTCATGACGAACACGGGCAAGGCTGTAATCCGCGAGGAGGGCGAGGTCCGTGCGGCCGCGGCGTTCAACGAGGACCGAACCGAACCCGAGACGCTGTGGATCCGCTACATCACGACCCACGTCGAGCATCGGGGCGAGGGGCTCGGCCCCCGACTGCTCGCGTTCGTCCGCGAACGCGCCCGCGGGCGGGGCTACGACCGGGTGCGGATCGCGGTGAACAACCCGTTTGCCTACGAGGCGTGCTACCGAGCAGGGTTTGCCTACACCGGACGAGAGACCGGTCTCGCAGAGCTCGTCCTCGAAACGCCGACCAAAGAAACGGAGGAGCGCTATCAGGAGGGACTTGACGCCTTTCGTGAGCGCGATCTCGACGACGCCGAACGGGAGTTCCTCGCCCGTAAGGAGGAAAGCGACCCGCCGGACGAGTCGGGCCGACGAAACGGATAGAAACGGCCAAACGGCCGCCGACGCTCGGAGGGGTATGGAGACGACACGGCACTTCACCGCCACCGTCTACGTCGTCAACGAGGGCGCGACGGCGCTGCACGAACACGAGAAGCTCGGGCTGTGGCTCCCGCCGGGCGGGCACGTCGACCGCGACGAACTCCCCCACGAGACCGCCCTGCGGGAGGCCCGCGAGGAGACGGGTCTCGACGTCGAAATCCTGTCCGAACACGACGACGTGAGTTCGTCGACCGTCGAGTCGCTGCCTGAACCCGCCCACCTGCTGCTCGAGGACATCAACGTTTCCGAAAACGGTGTTGGCCATCAGCACATCGATTTCGTCTACTACGGGTGGGCCAACTCGCGCGCGCTCGACCCCGCCGACGGCGAGCAAGGATCCGAAGACTGGGAGTGGGTCGGGCCCGAGACACTGGAGGACGAGCGGTTCGACCCTGACGTCACTCGGCTGGGTCGCGAGGCGCTATCCCGATTCGAGTAGCGACGCGACGTACTTCGTGACGTGGTCGTCCATCCGGCGCTTGTAGCCCGCCTGACGGGCCAGACGGTCGAGTTCGCGCGCGATCAGGCTGCCGTACTGCACCGCCTTCTTCTTCCGACCGGCGACCTCGCCGGGGACGAACTCGCGGGCCGCTTTCCGGAAGATTCGTTTTCGCTCCTCGTCGGTCGCGAGCATCGGGCCGTCGAGGCGCAGCGCCGCGCGCACGACGCGTCCGTCGAGCAGGGGCGCGACCGGTTCGGCCCCGGCGGCACGGATCGCGAGCACGTCGCGTTCGAGCTGGTCGGGCAGGCCCGCGATCACCTCGCGAGTCGCGCCCCGAACCGTGTCCGCGTCGACACGGTGATCGGTCCGAACGATCTTCTCGTAGCCGCCGAACAGCTCGTCGGCACCCTGCCCGACGGCGAGGCGGTCGTAGCCGTCTCCTACTGCTCGCTCGGCGACGAGAAAGAGCGGGAGGGCGATGCCGACGTCCATCGCGTTGGTTCGGCCCGTAGCGCGTGCTACAAGGGGTACCGCCCGCTCGATGTCGGCGTGGGTACACTCGATGATCCGGAGGTCCCGGTCCATCGCGTGGGCACTCTCGCGGGCCGCATCGAGGTCGTGGCTCCCCTCGAACCCGACGACGTACAGCGGGGCGTCCACCCGACTGGCGACGACGGCCGAATCGACACCACCGGAAAAGGCGACCGCGAGCCCCTCGGCATCGAGCGCGAGGCTCGCGTCGAGCGCGTCCGCGACCGCCGTGAGGGCCTCGTTCTCGTCGGCGAAGGCGGGCGGGTCGGGCAGCGAGAAGACACGCTCGTCACCGACATGGCCCGCGGGAAACGGGACCGCATCGTCGAGATCGGTCGGCGAGAACGCCCACTGCGTACCCGAGTGCTCGACGAACAGCGGGGAGCGCCCGAGGACGTCCCGGACGAGCCGTCCGTCGGGGAGTTCGCCGGCAAAGCCCGGCCCGTCGGGCAGCGGATCGTGGTTCTCGACGGCCCGCTCGACGGTCGCGAGGTCGGCGCCGTGGATCATTCGAGCAGTGAGGAGACGCGGCGTTTCACCCGGCGTTTCGCCCCGCCGCCGGCCTGCCGGAAGCTGATCCGCCAGGGAGTGCGCTTGCCGTCCACTGACGTGTGCCCCGCACGAATCGCATCGAGGATCGCATCGACGGTCCGCTCACCATCGGTATCGACCCGCGTCACCGCCTGACCGACCATCTCGCTGATATGGGCGTCGCTGCCGGCGGTCATGGGCAGTCCGCGCGATCGTGCGAAGCGTTCGGCCTTGCGGTTGGCCCGGCCTGTGAGGAGTCTAGAGTTGTAGACCTCGATGGCGTCCGCTTGTGCGAGCTCGTCCCGGGACACCTTCGCGCCGACGCCATGGCGGGAGGACTGGAAGGGATGGGGAACGACGGCGATCCCGCCCGCCGCGTGGATCCGCTCGATCGTCCCCTCGAAGGGAAGTCCCGGCGGGATCCGCTCGTCGACGCCGAGACCGAGGACGTGGCCGGCGCTACTGGAGATCTCGATACCGGGGATCCCGATCAGTCCGTACTCGGGGGCGAGTTCGGCGGCCTCGCGGCTCGCGTCGAACGCGTCGTGGTCGGTGATCGCGACGGCGTCGAGGCCGACGGCTGCGGCCTGCTCCAAAACGAGGTCCACGGGGTCGCGCCCGTCGTGCGAGAGCGCGGAGTGTGCGTGGAGTTCGACCGAGAGCACGGTCGATCTTCGAGAGGGGTGTGCAAAAGCACCCCGATCCGTTGATACACACGATCATGCACATAGAAAGCGATTTATCGCCCTCGGCTGAACACGGGAGTGAATGAGCCTCTCGGATTCGGATCGCGAGATCATTACTACGGAACTCGGCCGCGAACCCACACGGGCCGAGGCCGCACTGTTCGAGAACCTCTGGAGCGAGCACTGTGCGTATCGCTCCTCGCGGCCCCTGCTCGGCGCGTTCGATTCGGAGGGCGAGCACGTCGTCGTCGGGCCCGGCGACGACGCCGCGGTCGTCGCGCTCCCGGACCCCGGGACGGGGGAGTCGAGCGGGACCTACATCACGCTTGGAATCGAGAGCCACAACCACCCCTCCTACGTCGACCCCTACGACGGGGCTGCGACGGGGATCGGCGGCATAGTACGGGATACCCTCTCGATGGGCGCATACCCCCTCGCGCTGACCGACTCGCTGTACTTCGGCGGGTTCGATCGCGAGCACACGCGCTACCTGCTGGAGGGCGTCGTCGAGGGGATCTCCGATTACGGCAACGCCATTGGGGTTCCCACCGTCGGCGGCAGCCTCGCCTTCCACCCGGACTACGAGGGCAATCCTCTAGTCAACGTCGCCTGCGTCGGCCTCGTCACCGAGGACCGCCTCGTCACCGCCGAGGCCCAAAAGGCGGGCAACGCGCTCGTGCTCGTCGGCAACGCCACCGGTCGGGACGGGCTGGGCGGGGCCTCCTTCGCCAGCGAGGACCTCGCGGAGGACGCCGAGACCGAGGACCGCCCCGCGGTGCAGGTCGGCGACCCCTACGCGGAGAAGCTGCTCATCGAGGCCAACGAGATGCTCGTCGATGAAGGGTTGGTCGAGTCCGCCCGCGACCTGGGGGCGGCGGGGCTGGGCGGGGCGTCCTCGGAACTCGTCGCGAAAGGTGGTCTGGGCGCACGGATCGATCTGAACAGCGTCCACCAGCGCGAGCCGGACATGAACGCCATGGAGATCCTGCTCGCCGAATCCCAGGAGCGAATGTGCTACGAGGTCCGTCCGGAGAACGTCGACCGGGTCGAGGAGATCGCGGCGCGCTTCGATCTGGGTTGTTCGGTCATCGGCGAGGTCAGCGAGGGGAACTACACCTGTACGTTCGGGGGAAGCGAGGCACAACGCGTTCGAGAACCGCAGGGTGGTTCTCCCAGCCCATCAGAAGTGCGTTGCACTTCTGAGGACGCCTCGGACGGCCCGGGCGGTGAGCAAGGCGAACCGCGAGGGCGCGAGACGGTCGTCGACGTCCCTCCCGGCTTTCTCACCGATGGCGCGCCGATGAACGACCTCGACTACGTCGAGCCCGAAGAACCCGCACGCGAGGTGCCCGACGTCGATATCGAGGAGGCGTTTCGGGAGGTCGTTTCGAGCCCGAACACTGCGAGCAAGGAATGGGTCTACCGCCAGTACGACCACGAGGTCGGCCTGCGAACGGCCGTGAAGCCGGGCGACGACGCCGCCGTGTTGGCCATCCGGGACGCGGACGCTGCGAGCAGTGCGGACCGCGGGCGCGGATCGGATCTGGCGATCTCGGCGGGCGCGGATCCCAACTGGACGGCCGCCGACCCCTACGAGGGCGCGCGGGCGGTCGCCGTCGAGAACGCGACCAACCTCGCGGCCAAGGGTGCGACCCCGCTCGCGGCCGTCGACTGCCTCAACGGCGGCAATCCCGAGAAACCCGACGTGTATGGTGGTTTTCGGGCGATCGTCTCGGGGCTGGCCGATGCCTGTTCGGCCCTCGCGGTCCCGGTCGTCGGCGGCAACGTCTCCCTGTACAACGATTCTGCGACCGGCCCGATCCCGCCGACCCCGACGCTCGCGATGGTCGGGACGGTAGACGATCGAGATGCCCCGCCGACGCGTCTGGCCGGCGAGGGGTCCCTCCTGGTCGTCGGCGACCCGGTACTGACGGGCGACGCGACGCCCGAACTGGGCGGCTCGGAGCTGCTCGCGCGCGTGGGCGGCTCGGATCGTTTCCCTGCACCCGCCGAAAACGCCCCCGCGTTCGCCGGAGCGCTCGCGGGGATCGCCAACGACGAGGGAACGCTTGCGGTCCACGACGCGAGCCACGGCGGGCTCGCCGTGACGCTCGCGGAGATGGTCGGCGAGGCCGGCGCGCGCGTCGACCTCTCGGGCGGGCCGGCGCTCGGGCGGCTGTTCAACGAGCGTGCGGGCCGTGCAGTGATCGAGACGACCGACCCCGACGCCGTCCGCGAGCGCTTTTCGGGGGTCGCGCCCGTCGTCGAGATCGGCGAGGCCACCCCCGAGGAGACGCTCGAAATCGCGACTGACGTGGGCGAACTCGTCTCCGACGCCGACGAGATCGCCGCGCTGCGCGACGTCCTCGCACGTGAACTGGACTGATCGACTCAGGTCTTCGAGAGCCCACGGGCCTCCTCTGCGGATTCCTTCACCGAGTCGAGCGTCGCCTTCGTGCCCGTCGCGCTCACGGCGGCGTTGACCGTTCCCTCGACCAGCGGGGCGTCCGCGAAGACCGCCTCGACCTCGGCCACCTCGACGGCCATCTCGGCGTTCATCACCGCGCTGCCGAGGTCCGCAAGGACGACGACGCCCTCCGCCTCCGCGCTCGCCTCCTCGATCGCGTCGGCGATCAGGTCGACGCTCGTTCCCAGCCGGCCGTCGTCGGTGCCGCCGGCGGCGATCACGGCGGCGTCGCCGGCCATCTCGCCGGCGACCTCACACACCCCCTCCGCGAGCCGCGCGCTGTGGGAGACGACGACGAGCCCGATCATTCGCCCGACCCCTCTTCGATTTCCGCCTCGGCTTCCGCGTCAGCCACCGCCGCCTCGCCGTCGAGATACTCCGCGGCCACGTCGTGGATCTCCTCGAGCATGTAGAGCGTGCTCGTCGCGCCCGGATCGGGGTGACCGACCGAGCGCCAGCCGAGATACGACGCCCGGCCCTTGCTCGCGCGGATGGGGGTCGTAAACCGGACGCCGCGCTCGGCGGCGTCGACGGCCTTCGAGAGCGCTGCCAGTGGGTCGAGGTCGTCGACCTCGATCGCGCGCTTGTACGTGTGAACAGCGGGGGTGAGCGCGTCGACCATCGTCTTATCCCCGACGCTCGCCCCGCCGCGGTCCTTCACCTTTTCGAGGTAGGCCTCGGCGAACGCCACCGACGATTCGGTCGTTATCCCCTCCTCGAACTCGCTGCTCGCGACCGCGAGCGACCCGCCATAGAGGGGACCCGACGCGCCGCCGACCTTCGAGAGCAGCGCCATCCCCGCGGCCTTGACGAACGCGTCAGGGTCGTTTTCGGAATCTGCCCCGTCGAGTGCGGCCTGAAATCCTCTATGTAAGTTCGCGCCGTGGTCCGCATCTCCGATCGCGGAATCGAGTTCGGTGAGGTGGTCCTTCTCCAATTCGATCCGGTCGGCGATCGCCGTGAGTACAGCGGAGAGCGCCTCGCGCTGGGTATCCTCGTCCACGTTACTCCCCCCGAACCGTCAGTGCGGGCGTGTCGGCAGGCGCGCCCAGCAACTCCTCGAGTTCGTCGTCGAGTTCGAGCACCGTCACCGAACAGCCGGCCATGTCCAGCGAAGTCATGTAGTCGCCGACCCACGCCTCCCCGACGTCGAACCCGCGCTCGCCGAGCAGTTCCTGCACGCGGCGGTTCACGACGTACAGCTCCATCAGCGGGGTCGCGCCCATCCCGTTGACGATCGTGGCGATCCGCGCGCCCTCCGCGAGATCGAGGTCGTCGAGCACCCGCTCGGTGAGATGGTCTGCGACCGCGTCGGCGCTCATCACGTCCGCTCGCTCGACGCCCGGCTCGCCGTGGATACCGATCCCGAGTTCGATCTCGTCCGCGGGGAGGTCGAACGTCGGCTCGCCCTTCTCGGGAGTCGTACAGGAGGTCAGTGCCATCCCCATCGTCCCCACTTGGTCGATTACTTTCTCGGCGAGACGTTTGACCTCGCTCAGGTCGTCGCCGCGTGCGGCGGCCGCGCCCGCGATCTTGTGGACGAGAATCGTCCCGCAGACGCCCCGGCGCCCGGAGGTATAGAGGGAGTCCTCGACGGCCACGTCGTCGTCGACGACGACGTACTCGACCTCCGTATCGCCCTCCAGCTCGGCGAGCTCGATCGCCGTCTCGAAGTTCATCACGTCGCCCTCGTAGTTCTTCACCACGCAGAGCACGCCCGCCCCGCCGTCACAGGCCCCGACCATTTCCCCCAGTTGGTCGGCGGTCGGGGAGGTAAAGACCTCGCCGGCGGCCGCCCCGGTGAGCATTCCCTCGCCGAGATAGCCCCCATGAGTCGGCTCGTGGCCACTCCCGCCGCCCGAGACGATCCCGACCGTCCCCTCGACCGGCGCGTCGGCACGCACGAGGACGTTCGTTTCCTCCAGTCGACGGACGTACTCGGGGTGGGCCGCGACCATTCCGGCGAGCATCTCGTCGACGACGTCGCCGGGTTCGTTGATCAACTTCTTCATGTTCATTCGTATCAAGGACCGAGCGGCGCATAAACGTTAGCTGAGCGCGAGGCTCGTTCCACGGTCCATTTTCTCCGCGCGTTCGACCAGATAGGCGGCTGTCGCGGCGTCCAGAACCGCCGAACCGACGCTACAGAGAACGACGATCCCCTCCGAGCGTTCGAACTCGCCCTCGAAGACGTCCGAAAACGGGACGAGATCGTCGGCTTCGAGCCCGCTCTCGCACAAATCACCCGTGTGGATCGCCTCTCCGGGGATGTCCGCGAGGACGGCCTCGGCCCGCTCGATGGTTTCGCGGTCCAGTTCGCGCATCCCCTCGTCGTAGGCCCCCACCGCGACCACCAGCGCGTCCGGTTTCAGCGCGCCGCCCGGAAACACCGGCTCCTCGCTCGGGGTCGCCGTCAGTACCACGTCCGCACCGGAGACGGCGTCCTCGGGAGTGGCGACGGCCTCGGCCGGGATCCCTCGGTCCACGAGGTCGGCCGCACACCGGTCCTTGGATTCGCTCGGCGAGTAGATCCGAACCCCTCGAAGGGCGCTTCCGGCCGCGATCGCGCGCGTTCCCCAGCGGGCCTGTGTTCCCGCACCGATCACGCCGACGGTGAGCGGATCCGCCGCCAGATCGCGCGCGGCCAACCCGGCGACACAGCCCGTTCGGGCACCCGTGACCCGGGTGCCGTCCATGTACGCTTTCGCTGTCCCCGTCCGGGCGTCGGTGACGGCGATCTGGGCGTTGACCGTCGGTAGTCCTCGCTCCGGGTTCCCCGGATGGATGCTTGCCAGTTTCGTCGCGTAACACTTCTCGCCGTGGATGTAGGCGGGCATCGTCAGCCCGGTCCCGAGCGGTTCGTCGGATTCGATACCACTGCCGACCGGGAAATGCGGGCGTTCGGGGCGCTCGACCTCGTTTCGGCCCTGTTTTCGAAACGCCCCCTCGACGACTCCGAGGAGGTCTTCGAGGTCGAGCAGCGCGGCGACATCCGAATCGGACAGGACACGAACCATACCTCCCCTGACTCGGCCGACGCCAAATGATTACCTCCCCCGCCTCGTGTGACCGACATGCACGTCGTCGTGATCGGGGGCGGGATCATCGGCCTCGCGAGCGCCTACGAACTCGCCGAACGGGGTGTTCGCGTCACCGTCCTCGAGAAGGGGTCGCTGGGCGGAGGCAGCACGGGCCGGTCGGCCGGCGGGATCCGCGGTCAGTTCTCGACGCCCGTCAACGTCGAGCTCTCGCGGGCGAGTTTCGTGATCTGGGACCGCTTCGAGGAGACCTTCGGCGTCGACATCGCCCACCGTCGGGTCGGGTACCTGTTTCTCGCGCGCGAACCGGAGACCGCGGACCGGCTACGCGAGACCGTCGCCATGCAGAACGCCCATGGAACGTCGAGCGAGTACCTCGACCCCGAAGCGGCCCGCGAACACTGTGACGGACTCCGTACGGAGGCGTTCCTCGGTGCGAGCTACTCGCCCGAGGACGGCTTTGCGGACCCGAACCTCGCCGTGCAGGGCTACGCGCGGGCGGCCCGCGAGGCCGGCGCCGAGATCCGGACGAAGACCGCAGTCGAGGGGGTTCACCGCGACGGCGGGCGGGTGATCGGCGTCACGGCGGGCGGACGGATCGACGCCGACTACGTGGTCAACGCCGCCGGCGCGTGGGCACGACGGGTGGGAAAGCTAGCCGGCGTCGAGCTACCGGTCACGCCAAAGCGCCGCCGGATGGTGATCGTCGACCCCGAGGAGCCGGTTCCCGAAACAGATCCGCTGACGGTCGACCTCGACGTCGGGTCGTACTTCCGGCCCGAGCGGGAGGGCGCAGCGCTGGTCGGCGGGCAGTTCGGCGCGGATCCGGCGGCCGACCCCGAACGCTACCGAAAGGGGATCGAAACCGACTGGGCCGCAGGCGTGGTCGAGCGCGCGGGGGAGATGGCTCGCTACTTCGGACCCGAAACCCGGATCAAACGGGGGTGGGCCGGGCTGTACGCCGTGACGCCGGACAACCACCCGATCATCGAGGAGACGGTTCCTGGATTGGTCAGTGCCGTCGGCTTCTCGGGACATGGGTTCATGCACGCGCCCGCGACCGGGAAACTGGTCACGGAGCTGATCCGTGAGGGCGAGGCCTCGCTCGTGGACATCGGTTCGCTGAAAAGCGATCGGTTCGGGGACGAACGCTCGGAGGAGCGGAACGTCGTTTAGTTCACGAACGCTTCGAGGCGGTTCATCGCCTCCTTCAACTGGGGAAGGCCGCTCGCGTACGACACCCGGAGGTGGCCCTCGCCGGCCTCGCCGAAGACGGAGCCCGGAACGACGGCGACGCCCTGGTCTTCGAGCAGGCCCTCGGCGAACGCCTCGTCGTCGCCCGGGACTTCGGGGAAGACGTAGAAGGCGCCCTGAGCTTCGAAGCAGTCCAGTCCCATCTCCGAGAAGCGAGAGAGGACGAACCGACGGCGGCGGTTGAACGCGCCGACCATCTCCTCGACGTCGTCGTCGCAGCTCTCTAAGGCTTCGAGGGCGGCGTGCTGGGCGGTCGTCGGGGCCGAGAGCATGGAGTACTGATGGATGCGGTTCATCGCCGCGATCCCGTCGCTTGGCCCGAGCGCGTAGCCGAGGCGAAGCCCGGTCATGGCGTAGGCCTTCGAGAAGCCGTTGAAGACGATCGTGCGCTCGCGCATGCCCTCCAGTGTCGCGATCGAGGTGTGTTCTCCCTCGTAGGTCAGGTCGGCGTAGATCTCGTCGGAGAGCACTCGAATATCGTGTTCGCGGCAGAACTCCGCGACGGGTTCGAGGTGCTCCTCGCGCATGACCGCGCCCGTCGGGTTGTTCGGGTAACAGAGGATCAGCAGGTCGGCCTCGCTCGCGCCCGCCCGGTCGAGGGACTCGTAGGTCAGTCTGAACTGCTCGTCCTCGCGGGTGCGCACGGGTAGGGGTTCCCCGTCGGCCAGCAGGACACCCGGGCGGTACGAAACGTAGGAGGGGTCGACCATCGCGACCCGGTCACCCGAGTCGACCAGCGCCCGCAGCGCCACGTCGACGCCCTCACTGACGCCCGTCGTCACGAGGACCTCCTCACCGGGATCGTAGTCGAGAGCGTATCGCTCCGCACAGTGGTCCGCGATCGCCTCTCGGAGTTCGCGCATTCCGCGGTTCGCGGTATACGAGGTCTGTCCTCGCTCCAGCGAGGCGATCGCGGCGTCGCGGGCGGCCCATGGCGCCGAGAAGTCGGGCTCGCCGACGCCGAGCGAGATGACGTCCTCGCGCTCCTCGGCGAGTTCAAAGAACTTCCGGATGCCGGAGGGTGGAACCCGCCCGACGCGCTCGGAAGTCCTCACGCGTGCCACCTCGTGTGGCACGCGTGAGGAGGGAACAGCGCCGCTGCGACCGTGTTCACGAGATCCACCCCACGCGTTCAATCCCGACGGCCGACCGCGTCATGGCGAGACCGAGAGGCGGTCGTCGTCGTCGTCGCCGTTCATCTCGATGCCGCCCTCCTTGTAGGTCTCCATGACGAAGTGGGTCACCGTCTGGGTCACCTCGGGGACGGGAGCGACCTTCTCGCTGACGAACCGCGAGATCTTTCTCACAGAACTCGCCTCGACGATCATCAAAAAGTCGTAGTTCCCGCTGACGAGGTGGAGCGAGGAGACCTCGGGGAACTTCGCGAGGCGCTCGGAGACCTCGCCGTAGCCCGTCTCGCGGTCCAGCGTGACGTTGAGTTCGACGGCGGCGCGGGCGTGGCCCTCGTCGAGGTCGTCCCAGTCGACGATCGCCTGATAGCCCCGGATCGTCCCCTCGCCTTCGAGGTCGGCGATCGTGGCCTCGACCTCGCTCTCGGAGAGGCCGGTCTGGCGCGCGAGATCCGCCGTCTCGGTGCGGGCGTTCGCACAGAGGGCCTCGAGCAGTTCGCGTTTCGGCTCCATACAGGGAGAGCCGACCGCGGGGGAATAAGGCTTGCTCCCGACCCGATATTCGCCCCGGTCGGGATCGCAACGCATACCGAACCGACGCGGATAGCTCCGCCATGAACTACCTGCTGTGGGCGCTGATCGGACTGGTGGCGTACACCTTCGTCGCCCCGCTGATGAGCGTCGCCACGACCGACGTGCCGAGCGACGTCGCGGTCATCGTCTCGAACACCATGCTCGTCGTCGCCGCTGGGGCCGTGGTCGCCGTCTCGAACGAACCGGTCGTCGAGTATCTCACCCATCCCGATGCACCGTACATGTACGCCGCGGGGATCTGTCTCGCGGTGGGGATCCTCGCGTACTACCGCGCGCTCTCGATGGGGCCGGTCAGCGTCGTCGTCCCGATCTTCGGGATGTTCATCGTCACGAGCTCGCTGGTGGGGTTCGTCGCGCTCGACGAGCCGGTGACGGCTCGGAAAATGGCCGGGATCGGCTTCGCGGTACTGGCGGTCTACCTCACCGCCGAGTGATCCGAGTCAACGCTTTTGTCCTTCGCGGTCCCGAGATTCGATATGGCGCTCCAGAAATCCGACAGCGACCTCGCACGCGACGACCCGGCTCCCGAGTTCGAGCTGCCCGGCGCGGACGGCGGGACCTATTCTCCCGAGGATTTCGCGGACCGCGAGGCGCTGCTCGTGGTCTTTACCTGTAACCACTGCCCGTACGCGAAGGCGAAGATCGACCCGCTGAACGCGATCGCACGCGAGTACGACGAGGTGGCGGTCGTCGGGATCAACGCCAACGATGCCGAGGCATACGCTGAGGACTCGTTCGAACGCATGAAAGAGCTGGTCGCGGACGGTACCGTTGAGTACGACGCCTACCTGCGCGACGAGTCCCAGGAGGTCGCTCGCGCATACGGCGCGGTCTGTACGCCCGACCCGTTCCTCTTCGAACGACAGGACGGCGAGAAGTCGCGCTCCTCGGAACGGTCGAGCGGATCGGATCCGCGAGACGGCGAGTTTCGACTGGCCTACCACGGCCGGATCGACGACGCCCACGACCCCGACGCCGAGCCGACCGAACACGACCTGCGCGAGGCCATCGAGCAACTGCTGGCGGGCGAGTCGGTCACCGTCGAGGAACAGCCCTCACGAGGTTGCTCGATCAAGTGGCGAGATACGACCTGAAAGCGTGCCGGGGCAGCAGCGTTTATGCTCTCAGCGCACCATATAGTACGCTGGATCACCTGAATCGACGGCGATCGCATCGAGATCCGGTGGTCGGAGAGGAGTAACATGGTCACAATCGAGAGAGACATTTGGATGGATGCGCGGCCGGAACGGGTGTTCGAGTACATGGCGTCGCCTACAAACCACCTGAACGTGATGCCGAGCCTCCACAGGGTCGAGAACGTCGAGGAGCTACCGAGCGGCGGCCACCGAGGGGATTTCCGGTTCAAAATGGTCGGCATTCCGATCGACGGACGCTTCGAGGACGTCGAGTTCGTTCCGTATGAACGGCGCGTCTACGAGATGAGCGGCGAGATCGAAGGCAGCATGCACTACACCTTCGAGCCGGAGGACGGCGGGACGCGCGTTACCTGCGTGATGGACGTGGAGTTCCCCTCCCGAGTGCTCGATAGGGTGCTTCGTCCCGTCGTCAGGCGGTACAACGAACGTGAGGTCGAGACGATGCTCGAGACCCTCAAGACGATCACGGAGGCCGAACGAAAGACGCCTCAACCGGCGTGAACGTACGTTTTTAACCGAGAGAAGCGATCGAGGCGGAATCACACGTCCCGACCGCGCGGTTCAGTCGGCCGACTGACGAAATCGTTCCCAGGCACTGTGAAACTCCGTATCGTCCTCGGTGCGTTCGTCCCACTGTTCGAGGCCACGCTCCCGTCGAGTGCCGGGGATGGTGTTGTCCAACACGAGCGCGACCAGCCCGCCGACGGCCATCCCCGTGCCGCCGATGACGAAGACCGTATCGGCGAACAGCGGCGAGCCAAGTAGGGGAGAAACGCCGGCGGCGAGTTCGCGGAAGGCCGCCGCGCTCTCGAAGTTCGCCATGTACTGGGGGATCGCGAGGCCGACGAACAGCGAGAAGCCGACGATGAAGACGTTTCTTTGGCTGTCGAGGTCGACGTGTTTCAGCGTGCTGATCCCGACGGCGACGATCTGGCCGAACATCGCGAGAAAGAGGCCGCCGACGATGGGGTCGGGAATGGTCGCGACGAGTTGGCCGAAATATCCCACGAACCCGACCACGAGCATGATCGCCGCACCGACCTGCACAACGTAGCGGGAGGCGACCCCGGTGAGGCCGATCGCGCCGATGTTCTCCGAATAGGATGTCGAGCCGCCGGTGCCCATGACGCCCGAAAAGACGTTCATCAACCCTTCCATGCCGATCCCGTGGTTGATCCGCTTCTCGCTCGGCGCGCCCGTGCCGGTCAGGCGCGCCACCGCGTGATAGTCGCCGAAACTCTCGATGACGGAGGCGAGCACGCCCGCGATCATCCCGATCACGAGCGCGAATTCGACTCTGGGGATCCCCCACTGGAAGGGGTAGATCGGCATCAGGGCAGGGGCCGACGCGACTTGGCCCAGCGCGACGTAACCCGCCGAATCAGGGGAGTACACGCCCGTAATCGAGAGGACTGTGGCGAGCACCCAGACGATCGCGACTCCGAGGATCACCGGGAAGAGCTGGAACGCGCGGCTTTTCGTTTTCAGGTACTGCGAGAACAGTACGATCAACCCGACCGTGAGTCCCAAGAGGAGCCAGTCCTGGTTCGCGGCGGTGATCTGGTCGGCGTCGAACAGCGCCAGCCCGATCAGCGCGATCGTAGGGGCGATCACCACGGGGGAGAGGAACCTGCGAAGGCGGCCGATCAGGCCGAGGTAGCCGATGGCGATCTGAACGAACGCCGCGACGATGATCGCCCCCTGCAGGTAGCGCAGGTCGGTCTGCCAGCTCGGCTCGCCTGGGATGGTCCCCACGACGGCGATGATCGCCAAGGCGGGCGCGAGCATCGAGAAGGGCGCGCCCTGTACGATGGGATAGCGGTTTCCCAGCGTGGTCTGTGCGAGCGTTGCGACCCCCGACACGACGAAGAAGGTGCCGACGAACCGCGCGGTGACGTCGGCGGGCATTCCCATCGCGCCCGCGAGGATCAGCGGAACGGCGATGTTCGCCCCGACCATCGTGAGATAGTGTTGCAGACCCAGAAGGATCGATTCGAAAAGGGGTGGTCTGTCCTCGATACCGTACTCGACGAAACTGGCCTGGTCCTCACCCATTGTCCAAACTGCCTGTGGTTCGCAGTTGGGCGCTCAAATGCCTGCTGATTCGCCCGCCGACGAACCACGGCCAACACTTACAACACCGGACCGCAAAGGGGACGACATGACCAAAGTCGAGCTCGAGGAGGAGACGATCGACCGTCTGGATGCCCTTCGCCAGGAGGAGGAGTCCTACGAGGAACTCATCAACGAGCTCATCAACATCTACGAGGCCGGCGAGATGAGCCTCCACCACGCGGGCGACGAGTTCTAACTGGCCGCCTCGCGGGTCGACTGCCACTTGCCCTGGTCTTCGAGGCGTTCCTGTAACCGGTCGGCGTACTCGGCGACCAGCTCTTCGGCCGCCTGCAGGTCCTCGTCGTTCCCGCCGTCGCCGCCCAGCCCGAGCGCGCCTTTGATCGAGGCGAGGACGCCCCCCGATGGTTCCGATGTCGAGCTGCCGCCCGCCCCGCCGGCGGCCCGGACCTGCGCGTCGATCTTCTCGAGTTCGGGCATGATTTGGGGGAGTTTCTCGGTGTTCGCGACTAGTCGTGCGCGTTCGGAATCCTCGGGATCGCGGATCTCGAACCCGGTGGCGGTCATGATCAGGCCCCACTGCTGGCTCGAAAAGCGCGACTCGTTGACTCGCTCGGTGAACTCGCGGTCGACGGCCATCCGGTCGCCGACGATCCGGTCCATCCACGGCTGTTCGCTCATGCCCGTCGTTCGGAGAGCGGCGGTATCAGGGTTTCCCACGGCAGCCACTCGACCGGGGCGCGGCGGGTGAAAACGGCGAGGCTCGTCCGCTCGCTCGAAAACGTCGTCGGGAAGAGTACCGGGGTCGATCTAGAACGCGCCGCCTTCGACGCTGATGTCGGCGTGGAGTTCCTCGCGCAGCGCGGCGTGGACGTGACAGATCCCCTCCGCACGGTCGACGACCTCTTCGAGCTCCGAGTCGTCGAGGTCCTCCTCGACGTAGATGTCGAATCGGATGGCCGAGAGGTCGTCGTCGTCGTCCACATCTGCCTCGGCGTCGATCTGGAGCTTGCCGAGATCGTCGTGATCGCGCTGCTGGCCGCCAACGCGGAACGCCGGCAGGAAACACGACGCGTAGTCCGCGACGAGGACGGCGTTGGGGTTCGGCCCCTCCTCGTCGGTGGCGTCGATCGTGAGTTCGAAGTCGCCGACCTGGCTGTTGGTTACGAAGCCCTGCTCGCTGACGCTGGTGGTTTCGATGTCGGTCATTGCGTTCGGATGATTCGGCCCAACGGTCCTAAAGGTGGTGTTAGCAGGCGAAGGGGACCGATACCGATGCGGTGAGGTCCGCGTCGCGTTCGGTCGGTTCGGTCGCCGTCTGCCTACGGCGAGAGGTCGAACGTCTCGTCGCCTTCGAGGATGTGGGCCTCGGCGTCGCTGCCCGTGGCCTTCACCTCGCGGACGAAGTCGTCGGTGTCGATCTCGATGGGCGGGAACGTATCGTAGTGCATCGGGAAGGCATGATCGACGTCGAGCCAGTCGGCGGCGATCGCGGCCTGCCACGGACCCATCGTGAAGTGATCGCCCGCCGGAAGCGCGGCGGCGTCGGGCTCGAGATACGGGCCGATCACCTCGCGCATCTCGGTCATCAGGCCGGTGTCGCCGGCGTGGTAGAACGTCGTCGACTTCTCGTCTTCGACCTGTGTCGGCTTGGTGTCGCTGATGACGTAGCCCGCAGGCATCCCCGCCGAGTACTCGTAGTCGGTGTCGATGCCGTTGGTGTGGTCCGCACGACACATCGTCACGTAGGCGTCACCGCACTCGACGGTGCCTCCGAGGTTCATTCCCATCCCGCCGACGGTCTCCTCGAAGCCGAGTTCCTCCTGAGCGTAGGTCGCGAGTTCCGGGTTCGCCACGAGCGTCGCCTCCGAGAACTCGCCGGCGTGACCGATGTGATCGGCGTGAGCGTGGGTCAGCAGGACGTAATCGGGCGTTTCGATGTCGCTCGGCTCCAGATCCGTCTTCGGGTTGTCGAAGAAGGGGTCGATCAGCAGGTCGGTGTCGCCGACGGTGACGTGCCATGTCGAGTGTCCGTGCCAGGTGAGTTCCATACGAGTCGACGAACGACCGACGGACCCATAAAAGGTGCCGCCCGCGATAGTCGAAACTGCCGCCGAACGAAGCCTTTTGCTCCCCCGGTCTGAGGACCACCCATGCACCGCGTTCGATTTCGCGACCCCGCCGGTTCGATCCGACAGGGCGAGTGGAGCGACGGAGAGGTCAGCTTCGGCGGCGAGACGTACGCCACCGAGGAAATCGACGTCCTCGCGCCCTGCGAGCCGACCAAGATCGTCTGTATCGGCCGGAACTACGCCGCCCACGCCGCGGAGCGCGACGAGGACGTTCCCGATCGGCCCCTGCTCTTTCTCAAACCGCCCAACGCCGTCGCGGGCCATGACGACACTGTGACCCTACCCGAGGGCCGCTACGTCGAACACGAGGCCGAACTCGGGGTCGTCATCGGCGAGCAGTGTCGCAACGTGAGCGAGGACGATGCCGAGGACGTGATCGCGGGCTACACCTGCTTCGACGACCTCTCGAACCGGGACGACCAGGACGAGGAACAGAACTGGATCCGGGGGAAGGCCTTCGACAACGCCGCGCCGATGGGTCCGGTTCTCGCAACGCCCGAGGAGGTCCCCGACGACGCGCGGATCCAGTTGCGCGTCGACGGCGAGACGCGCCAGGATTCGACCCTTGAGCACCTCATATTCTCGGTTCCCGAGTTGATCGCCGAGATCACCCACTACATGACCCTCGAACCCGGCGACGTGATCGCGACGGGTACTCCTGAGGGTGTCGGGCCGGTCGAGGACGGCGAGACGGTCGAAGTCGAGATCGAAGGGATCGGAACGCTCGAACACGAGATACGCCAGTAATCGCGAGACGGCGCTACGGTAAACCTCGGAGGGTCCGATCGCTGGCTATTTATCACATCGAGCGATCCGAGTGTATATGCAACGACGCAGCTTTCTCGCGCTGGGAGTCACGAGCGTCTCGCTGCTCGCCGGCTGTACCGACGTTGGCGGCATTAACGGTGGAGACGACGGAGAGAGCGGGGCGAACGGGAACGATACCGACTCGGACGACCACGGGCACGAACACGACGGCGAAAATCACAGCCACGGCGACGATGGGAACCATAGCCACGACGGTGAGGAAAACCACAGTCACGACGGCGAGGAGAACCACAGTCACGATCTCTGATCGGCTCCCGTCCCGAACCGAAGACTGAACGGTTTTTTACCACTCGGATCCCCACGTCGGCACAATGACCGACGCGTATGACTACGAGGAGCTTGGGCTCGTCGCCGGTCTCGAGATCCACCAGCAGCTCGACACGGCGACGAAGCTCTTCTGTTCCTGTCCGACCGAACGGCGCGACCCCGATGAATCGACCCACCGGTTCTCGCGGTATCTCCACCCGACCAAAAGCGAGCTCGGCGAGATCGACGAGGCGGCCTTGGAGGAGAGCCGGGTCGACCGCGAGTTCGAGTACCTCGCGTACGATACGACCTGTCTGGTCGAGGCCGATGACGAGCCACCGCATCGAATCGACGGCGAGGCGCTCGACGTCGCACTGGAGATCGTACGGCTGCTCGACGCCGAGCCGGTCGATCAGGCCCACGTCATGCGAAAGCTCGTCGTCGACGGCTCGAACACCTCGGGCTTCCAGCGCTCGTCGCTGATCGCTACCGACGGCGAAATCGAGACGAGCGAGGGACCAGTAGGAATCGAGGACCTCCTCCTGGAGGAGGAAAGCGCCCAGCGCATCGGAGGGACTGAGTCGGGCGTTCGCTGGAGCCTCGACAGACTAGGGATTCCGCTGGTGGAGATCGGCACCAGCCCCGACATCTCCTCGCCCGAGCAGGCCCTGGAGGCCGCAGAGCGCATCGGCATGCTGCTTCGCTCGACGGGCACCGTCAAACGGGGGCTCGGCACGATCCGCCAGGACGTCAACGTCTCGATCGCGGAGGGCGCCCGCGTCGAGATGAAGGGCGTCCAGAGCTTGGAGGACATCGCCGACCTCGTGCGCGGCGAGGTCGGTCGACAGGTCGAGCTGCTGGCGGTCGCCGAAGAGCTCACCGACCGGGAGGCGAGCGTCGGCGACCCCGTAGCGGTGAGCGAACTCTTCGCCGACACCGACAGCGGGGTCATCGCCGGCGCCCTCTCGGACGACGGCTCGGTGATGGCCGTTCCGCTGTACGGCTTCGACGGGCTGGTTGGCCGGGAACTCCAACCCGACCGTCGTCTGGGCACCGAGCTCTCCGATCACGCGAAACGCCACGGCGCGGGCGGGATCTTCCACACCGACGAGCTACCGGCCTACGGCGTTACTGATGACGAGGTCGAGGCGCTGCGCGAGGCCGTCGACGCCGGGCCCGACGACGCCGTCGCCATCGTCGCCGACGACACCCAGACCGCCGAATCCGCGATCGACGCAGTTGCCGCCCGTGCCGAGACCGCGATCGAGGGGGTTCCCGAAGAGACCCGCGGCGCGGACGAGGACGGGACCTCACGCTACCTCCGCCCACTGCCGGGCGCGGCGCGGATGTACCCCGAGACGGACGTTCCGCCCGTCGAACCGGACCCGAGCGAGGTCGAGACGCCGGAGCTCCTCACTGAAAAAGTCGAGCGCTACCAGTCCGAGCATGGTCTCGACGCCGGGCTCGCAGAACAGGTCGCCTACGGCCGGCGAATGCCGCTGTTCGAGCACGTCGTGAGCGACGGGGTCGATCCCACGCTCGCCGCGGGCACGCTCGAATCGACCCTCACCGAACTGCGTCGCGACGACCTGCCCGTCGAGAACCTGAGCGACGACCAACTCGCCGGGGCGCTCGCGCTCGCGCGCGACGGTGACCTCCCGAAGGGGAGCGTCGGCGACCTGCTCGCGGCGGTCGCCCGGTCCCCGGAACTCACCGCCGAGGAGACCCTCGAACGCGAGGACCTGGGTGGGGCCTCCGAGGACGAGGTCCAGGAGGCGGTCCGCGAGGTGGTCGAACGTAATTCCGAACAGGTCGAGGCGGAGGGGATGGCCGCGTTCTCGGGACTGATGGGCGAGGCGATGGGCGCCTTGGGTGGGAAAGCCGACGGCGAGGCCGTCAGCGCCGCACTGAGAGCGGAGATCCAGCGGCGAACGTGATCCACCGTCCCGACGTCCGTGGTGATCGCCCGTCGTGTCGATCGCACCGGTTGCGCCGAGCGGGGCGCGGACGATGAGCGACGGGGACGGGCCGACGCCGCCCTCGGAACGGATCGTCGGCCTCGACGCGCTGCGCGGGTTCGCGCTGCTTGGGATCCTCGTGATCAACGTCCGGGTGTTCTCGATGCCCGAGGCCACCCTGAGCAATCCGACGGTCTACGGCGATCTGACGGGGGCGAACTACTGGGTCTGGTTCGCGGGTCACGTCCTCGCGGAGGGGAAGTTCATCGCGCTGTTTACCCTCCTGTTCGGCGGCGGGATCGTGCTGTTCACCCGCAGCGCCGAGCGACGGGGACAGTCGCCCCTTCGGCTCCACCGGCGGCGCTCGGCGTGGCTCGTCGGGTTCGGCCTCGCCCATGCCTATCTGCTGTGGTACGGCGACATCCTCGTCGCCTACGGCCTCTGTGGACTCGTCGCCGTCGGCTTCCGGGATCGCCCGCCCCGGGCGCTCGCCTCGTTCGGGCTCGCCCTGTTCGCGCTCCCTTCGGCCGTCGAGGTGCTGTCGGCGCTGAGCGTCGATCCGGCCGCGATCGCGGGTAGCTGGCATCCCTCGGTGGCCGCGCTTCAAGGGGAGATCGCGGCCTACCGAGGGGGCTGGCTCGAACAGATGCGCCACCGGGTACCGACGGCGTTCGAGCGCCAAACCACGGGTTTTCTCGGCTACAGCGCCTGGCGGATCGGCGGCTCGATGCTGCTTGGAATGGCGCTGTTCAAGTGGGGCGTGCTGACCAACGAGCGCTCGTCGCGGTTCTACCGCCGGTTAGTCGTCGTCGGAGCGGCGAGCGGGCTGGCGGCGATCCTCACGGGTGTCTGGTACATCAAGGCCAACGACTGGAGCGCCGGGGCGGCGCTGTTCTGGCGGCAGTTCAACTACTGGGGAAGCCTCCCGCTGGCCGGCGCGTACGTCGGGCTGGTCATGCTGTACTGCCGGTGGCGCCCCGAAGGGATCGCGACGCGGGCGCTCGCGGCCGTCGGCCGGACCGCCTTCAGCAACTACGTTCTCCAGACGGTGCTCGCCACGTCGGTCTTCTACGGCCACGGGCTGGGTCTGTTCGGGGCGGTGAGCCGCGTCGAGGCGATCGGGGTCGTCGTCGCCATCTGGGCGGTGCAGATCCCGCTGTCGGTCCTCTGGCTGCGGTACTTCCGGTTTGGCCCGCTGGAGTGGCTCTGGCGAACCCTCACGTACGGGGAGCGCCAGCCGATCCGACACGACCGGACCGACGGATAGAGTGGGATCCCGATCCTATCGCTCCCGAGTCGCGCGCTCGACCGCCCGCAACACGCCGTGCAGCGTCGTGATCTCCCGATCGGTCGGATGGGCCCGCCCCACGAGCCGGCGCACCAGTCGCATCGTCTTCGGACGCTTGCCCTCGGGATAGCCGACCGCTCGTAGGGTCTCGTCGAACCGGTCGTAAAAGCGCTCGATCTCGGGTTCGGCAGCGCGCTCGTGTTCGACGTCCGGCAGCTGAGACTCACCCAGTGCCAGCCCCCGCAGTTCGTAGAGCGCGACCGTCGCGGCCTGCCCCAGATTGAGCACGGGGTAGTCGGCGCTCGCGGGGATCGTACAGATCTGGTCCAGTCGGGCGAGTTCCTCGTTGGTCAGGCCGATGCGCTCGCGTCCGAAGACGAGTGCCACGTCTGCCTCGACACCCGAGAGGTCCTCTGCGAGTTCGGCGGGCGTGCGAAACGGGAACCGGACGTGTTTGCGGGCGTCCTCGTTGGTCGTTGCGGTAAAGCCCACCGTATGAAAGCCCTCGACCACTTCGTCGAAGGTCACCGCCTCGGCGTTCGGCAGTATGTCTTCTCGTGCCTGCCCAGCGAAGCCGTAGGCCTCTCCATCCCTATCGAGTTCGGGTGGATCGACGAGTTTCAGGTCCGAAAACCCGAAGTTCTTCATCGCGCGGGCGATGGTACCGACGTTGCCGGGTGTTTTGGCCCCGACGACCACCACCGATATCACGAGGAGGGGTACTCCTGAGAGATGTCGAACTCCCGGAGGTCGATCTTCTTGCCGTCCTCCGGGTCCGGGACCTGCATCGCCTCGAAATCCACCTCGCTGGGCTCGGGGACGTCTCCCGGGTCGGTCTCGACGTGTTCGATTCCCCCGTAGTTGCCCGGCGCGCGCCCGCCGTCGGCGAACCACTCGTGGAAGGCGTCCTTGAGTCCGTCCTCACCCATGTACTCGCGCCCGCCCTCGTCGCGAAACCAGTAGAGGAAATCGGCTTCGTGCTCCTCGCAGAGCACCACCTCCGATCGGGGCTCGCCGTAGACCGCCTCGGCGACGTTACACTCCGCGATGTTCGCGTCGCCATGGATCAGCCAGCAGGCCTGACACGGCGAGGTCACGAGCGCTTCGAGCCGTTCGAGGCGCAGACGGGTGTCCTCGGGGATTTCCTCAAGGGGCTTGAACTCCCCCTCGTCGTCGAAGACCTCCTCTTCCTCGAACCGCCAGCCGCGAAGCCCGATACTTACCTTTCCCATGTCGGTGCTAACGGCGTGGCCGGTAAAAACCGCGTGGATCACCCGTCTCGAACCGGACCGCCTATCCGAACCCCTATCCTACCCCCGTCCATGCAGACCGTCGACGCGGCCGGACTGGGGATCGGCGACGGCCATCCCCCACGGATCATGGGTGTGCTCAACGTCAGCGAGGAGTCGCCCTACGATCCGAGCGTCTTCGCCGATCCCGGCGCCGCCGCCGAGTACGTCGACCGCGAACTGATCGACGAGGGCGCGGACATCGTCGACGTCGGCCTCGAATCGGCGAACAAGCGTCTCGACGTGCTTTCCGCAGAGGAGGAACTGGACAGGCTCGATACCGCCATCGAAACCATCGAGTCGGTCTCGGGGGAGGCGGTCTTCTCGATCGAGACACGCTACTCGGAGGTGGCCGAGGAAGCGCTCTCGCGGGGGTTCGACATGGTCAACGACGTCTGTGGGTTCGCCGACCCCGCGATGCCGGGGGTCTGCACCGAGCACGACGCCGCGGTCGTCAAGATGGCCTCGCCGCCGGATCTCGAACGCCCCGGTGCCGTCGAATCGGTCGAGGAGATCTACGAAGCCCTGTCGATGAACGGCGTGACGGAAAAGACGATCCTCGACCCTGCGTTCGGGGGATGGTCGGAGGAAAAGACGCTCGCGGACGACCGCGAGACGCTCCGTCGGCTCCGGGAGTTTCGCGCCTACGACCGGCCCGTGCTGGTCTCGATCAACCGGAAGAACTTCCTCCGAGAAGTCGCCGGACGGAGCACCGAGGCGGCCCTACCCGTTTCGCTCGCGGCGACCGCACTGGCCGTCGAGCGCGGAGCACACGTCCTCAGAACACACGACGTGAGCGAGACCCGCGACGCCGCGCTGATCGGTCGGGAGTTCACCCGCGAACGTGTCCACGAACCGAGGATCGAGGAACTCGACGTGACGACCCGTCGGGAGGCCGCCCGCCATCTCGAACGCGTCGGCGCCGACCGGGCGGTCGGCGACGCGACCCTCTCCCGTTGGTTTCGCCTCCGCGGACTCGGCGACAGCGCCGACCCGCTCGCGACCGCGGTCGCCGACGCCAACGGCGTGTTCCTCGTTGGCAGCGATCCCGCACTCCTCGTTGGGACCTACGAGGGGTTCGACACCGTCGCGCGCTCGCTCGGAGCCGATGTGACGCCCGCATCGGCTCTACTCTCGAAAATACTTCATGAATTTAGATAAGAGAAAGTTTATACCAGAGGGGATAAAACTGGAGGGTGGTAGCCGGAAGGGCCTTCGGGTAGGGGTACTCGGGCCACTCCGGCTCGCGAAACCGGTTCTCCCGACGCATCGTCGCGAGCCCCGGCGATGAACTTCCCGACGTGGAACCCCGTCTACGAAACGATCCTCGCGGACTTCGGGTTCGGCCGTCGGGAGGACGAGCGCGCTCGCGACGTGCTCGCGGATCTCACGGAATCGTTCGACGAGGGGCGACTCGCTCGGATCGAGGGCGCGGCGGTCGCGGTGGCGGGCGCGGGGCCCTCGCTTCCCGACGACCTCGAACTCGCCGCCGAGGCCGACTACGTGATCGCCGCCTCGACCGCCGCGGACACGCTTCTTGCGGCAGGAATCGAGCCCGACCTGTTCGTCACGGACATCGACAAGAATCCCGAGACGCTTCGGGAACTGACCCGACAGGGGACGCCGGCCGCCGTCCATGCCCACGGCGACAACATCGAACTGGTCGAGCGATGGGTACCCCGGCTCGCCGCCGAGAACGTCCTCCCGACGACGCAGGCCGCGCCGAAAGGGCCGGTCGAGAACTTCGGCGGCTTTACCGACGGCGATCGAGGGGCCTTCCTTGCGGATCACTTCGGCGCGTCTGAACTCCGTTTTCCGGGCTGGACCTTCGACGATCCGTCCGTGGGTTCGATGAAAGCCCGCAAGCTGCGGTGGGCCGAGCGCCTGCTGTACTGGCTCGAAACCCGCCGCGGCGAACGGTTCGCGGTCCTCGACGGCCGACGTGACGGGATCGAGCCCGTGAAGTAATCGCACGAGGGTTCGGTTCGGAATCAGAGTTTCGATCCTCTAAATCGACGAGATCGACTCGCCGTGCGGGAACCGTACCGGGACGAACGGGTTTCCGTTCTCCTAGCAAGCCGAACCCTTACCAGTGTGTTTCGGCGGTGTACTACTACGAGTTCGAGACATGGGATTCAAAGAGAAGTACGGTTCGAATCGATCAGGGGTGCAGTACGCCAGACGGATGATTCACGACTACGGGTTGGGTGTCCTGTTCGCGGCGAACGTCTTCGGCGCCGGGTCGGTCTACATCCTCTCGAATACGGGCGCGAACTTCGCGTTCGCGCTGCTGTGGGTCATGCCGCTGGCGTTCGTGATCGACATGGGCCTCCACGAGATGTCCGGTCGCCTCGCCACGATCGACGAACCGCTCATGTTCTACATCCGCGACGTCGTCGGCGCGACTGCGGGGAAGGCGTTCGCGATCACGATCTCGTTCATCATGCATTTTTGGTCGATCGCGAACTACGCCGTCGGCGGGGCGGCACTCGCGTGGCTCCTCCCGGTGAACAACGTATACATCACGACGATCGTCGTCGCCGCCATCGGCTTCGCGCTCGTCGAACTCCGGGTGTACGACCGCATCGAGGCCGCGGTCACGGTGTTGATCCTCGCGGTCTTCAGCATCTACATCGTGCTGACGAGCGGCCTCGAACTCCAGGTCGCCGAGGTGGCAAGCGGGTTCGTCCCGGCCATCTCCGGCGACCTCGGCTACATGGCGACGGTGATCGGCCTGCTCGGGACGACGGTCTACTACCCGAACTTCTTCATCCAGTCGAGCATCCAGTCCTCGAAGGGCTGGACGGACATGAAGCCCTATCGTCGCGACAACGTCGTGGGCGTCTCGTTCGCCGTTCTCCTCTCGATGGCCGTGATCATCGTCTCGGCCGCCACATTGGAGGAGGGAACGCCGACGCTGACCAGCCCGGGCGAACCGCTCACTGCGGCGCTCGGCGAGTGGGCACTCGTGGTCTTCGTCATCGCGGTGTTCCTCGCGTCGATCACCTCGGCGACCGGGACGCTGTTCGGTGCGGGATACATCGTTCCGCAGGCATGGGGCCACGACGCCGTCTTCGGCGACCGGTCGTTCCGCCGTGTGGTCGAGGTGCTGATCGTGATGTCGGTCGGATTCGCGATCCTACTGCTGGAGTTCACCGAAATGACGCCGGTTCGACTGGGGATCGTCATGCCGGCGGTCAACGGGATCATCGGCCTGCCGCTGACGACGTTGGCGCTGTACTACGCCAACGAGCGGTTCTTCGATCATCCGATCTGGCTCCGGGCGTTCCTCGGGGCTCTGGTCGTGTTGATGTTCGTTGCGTCCGCACTGAGTGCCCAGGACCTCGCCACGCAGGTCCTCTCGTGGCTCTGATATGCACGATACGATCCTCGTTCCGACGGACACGGAGATCGACACCGCGACCGTCGACTACGCGATCGACCTCGCTCGATCGACCGGTGCGACGATCCACGTGCTGTACGTCGTCGAGGCGGCGGTCGCCGAGGCGGCTCGAACAGTCTCGACGGTCGGCTCCTGGGAGGGCCGGGAGGCACTTCGAGAAGCCGGCGAGGAGGCGACCGACGCGATCGTCGAGCGCGCGGCCGACGCCGACGTCAAGGCCGTCGGTGCGGTGCTCGAAGGCGAACCCGAGGCGGAGATCGCCGACTACGCAAACGACTTCGACATGGACGTGATCGTGATCGGGACACAGGGCCATAGCACGGTCGAACGGGCGCTGTTGGGTAGCGTCACCGAGCGGGTCGCCCGCCTCGCAGATCGGCCCGTGTTGATCGTCAAGGGGATGGCCGACGACTGAGTCCGGCCCGTCGTCGAAAAGCGGCGTACGGCCGGAGGACGAACCTCGGGTTCGGCGCGAACACGTCGAGACTCCGCTCGAAGCTCTCGCCGCCGCCGTCGGGGAGCTAAGGCGAGAGCGCGTCGATCGTCGTCTCGATCTCCGCCTCGCTCGCGCCTCGTGGGAAGCTCACTGCGACGGCATCCAACCCGTCGACCGCCTCGAAGCGCTCGATCGATTCCCTCGCTTCCTCGGGCGTACCGGCCGCACAGAGTTCGTCGAGCAGCTCGTTCGTGACGTGCTCGACGGCGGCCTCGCGCTCGCCACTGCCCCACGCCGAGGCGATGGCGTTCGCCGCCTCCTCGTAGCCCTGGCGCGCCAGCGATTTTCGGTAGTACGTCCCCATCCCCCCGATGTAGAAGGCGGTGTGCTGGCGCGCGAGGTCGCGGGCGCGTTCGCGGTCGTCGAGAGCACAGCAGGTCAGCGAGAGCGTGGTCCGAACCATGGACGGGTCACGGTCCCCCAACTCGGCTCCGCGTTCGAGGTCAGCGAGTCGCTCGCGGATGCCGTCGGGCGTGAAGACGACGGCGTGCCACCCGTCGGCAAAGCGGCCGGCGAGCTCGACGGATTTGGGACCGAGACCGGCGGCGTCGATCGGCGGGGCGGGCTCGGGCGGATCGCTTCGGAGTCGGAAGCCCGACAGCTGGAAGATCTCTCCCTGATACTCGACCGGCTCGCCCGAGAGCACTCGCTCGATGATCTCGACGTACTCGCGGGTGCGCCGGAGCGGGCGCTCGAAGGACTCGCCGTGCCAGCCCTCGATCACCGCGGGACCGCTGGGGCCGATCCCGAGTCGGAACCGGCCCTCGGAGATCTCCTGGAGGGTCGCGGCCGCCTGCCCCATCAGCGCCGGCGAGCGCGAGTAGACTGGGAGGATGCTCGATCCCAGTTCGATGGTGTCGGTGCGTTCCGCGAGCACCGTAAGCACGCTCACCGCGTCGCGGCCCCACGTCTCGGGCAGCCAGGCACGCTCGTAGCCCTCGTCTTCGGCCTGCCGAGTGTAGGAGACGAGCGAGTCGATCCCCGACTGGGCGGCCACCGGGAGGTGGATCTCGCGGTCCGTCACCGGAAACTCACCGCGCGTTGAGTGTGCATACCGTCCGTGGGTGGGCGGCGAGTAAAAAGAGCGGGGATAGTGGAGTCGGCTTTTTAGTCCACCGCGTGCTAGTGGTCGGTATGTCCATCACGCTGTACCAGCTCGATGGCTGCCCGTACTGCGAGAAGGTCGCGGATCGACTCGACGAGATCGGCGTCGAGTACGAGACGATCTGGACCGAGGCACTGCACTCGAAGCGGGACGAAGTCAAGCGGGTGTCGGGCCAGCGGGGCGTCCCGGTGCTCGTCGACGACGAGCGGGGGATCACCATGCCCGAATCCGAACACGTCCTCGAACTCATCGACCGAACCTACGCCTGAGTCGCACTACTGCGTACCGGGGGTCGGCGCGGCCTTCTGGAGGGCGATCTCGGCGATGTTTGCCCCGTAGTCGCCGATGCGCGACAGCGAGTCGACGATCAGCCCCAGTAGCTGGGCGTCCGCCGGATCGACGACTCTGAGGCGCTCGTCGAGCGTTCGCGTCCGCTCGTCGAGTTCGGTCGCCTGCACGAGCGTCGCGGTGGCGAGTTCGGTCGCCCGATCCGGGTCCTCGACGAGGAAGGCGTCCATCGCGTTCTCGACGATGTCTCGCGAGTCGGCTTCGAGGGCCGCAAGCGGCTCGCGAACGTCCTCGGGGAGCGCTTCGAGGTCCTCGCCGTGGCTCGCGATCTTGACGGTGTGATCCGCGATACGCTCGATCTGGCGCGCACAGGTCCGGTAGTCGAAGCAGGTCTCCCGGTCGAGGTCGATGGCCGCCGCCGCCCGCGGGTCGCGCAGGACCGAGCGAAACAGCCGTGAGGTGACGTACCACAGCCTGTCAACGTCGTCGTCGCGGGCGGCGACCTCGCCGAGTGAATCGGGCTCCTCGGAGAGCAACCCCTCGGTGACGTCCTCGAGCATCGAGAGCGCGAGCAGTCGCATCTGCATGACGGTGTCGTGCAGCGAGAGCTCCGACGAATCGAGGAAGTCTCGAAGGACGATCCGGTCCTCTGTCTCGGCGCTGACCTCGAAACCCACGAGCTCCGTTGCCGTGTTTCTGACCGCCCGGCGCTGGGCGGTCTCGATCGGCTCGGATTCGACGACGATCTCCTCGAACCCGTTGATATACAGGGTCACGAGCCGGCTCTCGAGTTCCTGTGGAGTGACGCCCTCGGCTGCAAGGACGGTCTCGGAGTCCCCGCCCGATTCCGAGGGCGCCGCGACGAGGCTGTCGCCCTCCGGATAGAAGGCGAGCGTACTTCCCGCCTCGATGCCCGTTGCTGTCGCCCACTCCTTCGGGAGCGAGACGGTGTAGGTCGATCCACCCGTGATCTGAACCTTACGGACCTCCATACCCCTCCGTTCGTTCATCGCTACATAAGCTCTTCTAAATATATATAGCATGTTTCCAAATCGCCTCGTTCGTCCGTCAATAGGATGCGATTCGTCCGTGGACGGAGCTTGCGTCCTGACGGAATCGTCGTCACGAACTGGCTCAAATCCACTGAAATGCCGTATATCGCCTTTTGATCGCCTCGGATTCGATTCGTTTGGATACACCGTGTAGGAGAGCCGGTGATCAGGACGGTGTAACCAACCGTTAGTACTGGGATATATATCTATGATATACTATATAGATATCTTAGTAGAGTATTTACCCGCTCTCGAACACGGGACAGACGGTGGGGGATGATCCGTCGATCACCGAGTCGGCCGGCGGCGAATCGCCCCGTTTGTCGCCTCCGTGCGGTCGTCCGTACGGGGGTATCGCCGGTGAGAGTGGTCGGTCAGTAGAACGGAACACAACCCATGTCATCACAGAAATCAGACACGGACGAGGCACTCATCCAAACGGATATTCAAACGTCGGCCCCCTCGCGGGACTCCTCGGGGACCAATCGGACGGTCCTCGAAGCTCGCGACCTCGACGTCTACTACGGCGATGACCGAGCGCTCGATGCGGTCGACATCGAGATCCCCGAGAAGCAGGTGACGGCGATCATCGGCCCGTCGGGCTGTGGAAAATCCACGTTCCTGCGCTCGATCAACCGGATGAACGACCTCATCGACGTCTGCCAGGTCGAGGGTGAACTGATCTTTCGTGACAAGAACGTCTACGACGAGGACGTCGATCCCGTCGCGCTGCGCCGCAGGATCGGAATGGTCTTTCAGAAACCCAACCCGTTCCCGAAGTCCATCCGCGACAACGTCGCCTACGGCCTGACGGTCCAGGGCCAGTCGGCCACCGACGAGGACGTCGAGCGCGCACTGCGCGAGGCGGCACTCTGGGAGGAGGTCGAGGGTAAACTCGATTCATCGGGGCTGGACCTCTCCGGTGGGCAACAACAGCGCCTGTGTATCGCTCGCGCCATCGCGCCCGACCCCGAGGTGGTCCTGATGGACGAGCCGACGAGCGCGCTCGACCCCGTCGCCGCCTCGAAGATCGAGGACCTGCTCGAAGAGCTCGCCCGTGATTACACGGTCGTGATCGTTACCCACAACATGCAACAGGCCGCCCGCATCAGCGACAAGACGGCCGTCTTCCTGACCGGCGGCGAGCTCGTCGAG